>JAFTFP010000248.1 GCA_017449485.1 Lachnospiraceae bacterium | reverse complement strand
GTGCTGCAGGAGTCGGCTATTCCTACAGCCCTTACCGGTTCATGGAAAGTCTGGATCCGTCAGCCGGCATGCTGCGTCTGGTGATGGGGCTCGGCACATCTGCTGTGGACCGGACGGAGGGTTCCTATCCGCGGCTTGTAAATCTGGACCGGCCGGAGGCGTCTGCGCTTTCCTCCGCAGCGGAGCGGCATCAGTATTCCCAGCGAAAGCTGGAAGCCGTCAACAAAGAAAGCCGGGCGCTGGAAAGACTGGACGTAAGCCGGATTTTGCCCCAGCTGCCTGTGTATCTGAAGAATCTTCTGCTGGAGCACGATACCGGTGCGGAGCAGTATTTTCATGAACAGGGGCTGGACCGGGAGATTCTGTTTGTCTCGTGCCGGGGGCTGGTGCGCAACACCGGGATGATGAAGCAGTTCCGGGAACTGATGCAGGTCATCCAGGAGGCCTACGGGCAGCCTGTGGACATCGAGTTTACGGTGAACCAGTCGGCGGGCGGGGAATATGTGATCAATCTGCTTCAGTGCCGGCCGCTGCATGTGTTCAAGGATACGGGGCGTGTCGCGCTGCCGGCGGCGCTGGCGGAGGATCAGGTGCTGCTGTCGTCGCAGGGGGCCTCGATGGGACTTTCCCGGGATGTGGCGCTGGATCTGATTCTGTATGTGGATCCGCTTGCCTATTATGAGATGCCTTATGCGGACAAAACCCGGATCGCGCGGGTCATCGGCAGCCTCAACTGGAAATACCGCGGACAGGGCAGGCATATGATGCTGATTGTGCCGGGAAGGATCGGCACTTCGTCGCCGGAGCTGGGCGTTCCGACCGCCTTTTCAGACATCAGTGAGTTCGAGGTGATCTGTGAGGTGGCGGAGTCCGGCGCGGGCTACAATCCGGAGCTGTCCTACGGGAGCCATATCTTCCAGGATCTTGTGGAAGCAGACATTCTGTACACCGCTGTTTTTGAAAACGAGAAGACACTGCAGTATCAGCCGGAGCGGCTTGCGGGTCTGCCGAACCTGCTGGGAGAGCTCTTTCCGGATCTGCAGGGCTTCGAGCATATTGTGCGGATCTGCGATGTGAGCGGCCGCGGCTGCCGCGTTATTCATGATCTTCACCAGGAGAAACTGGTGGTGACGCTGCAGGAGTGAAACAGGGGGACAGAGCAGTGTTCTGCATTGAAATGTACAAAAGTGGGACGAGGGGACAGAGCACCGTCCCACTCTTGCACACATGTATACAATTTAAGTCTTTACAATTCAATTTACCGGGCCTATAATGTTTTCAATGTCAATGGCGGCAGGTTCAATGTAAGTTTTCATGAAGATGGAAGAAGCAATGGCGCTTCGGGTGTATGCCCGATGCGCCATTTTCTTTTGCAAAAAAGGTCAGGAGGCATTCCATGGTGGATCAGATGGAAAGAATTACAGCACAGGGCCTGTACTCACCGGCGTTCGAGCATGACAACTGCGGCATCGGGGCGATCATCGATATCGAGGGTCGGCAGAGCCACCGGATCGTGGACGATGCGCTCTCGATTGTGGAGAATCTCGAGCATCGCGCCGGCAAGGACGCAGAGGGGAAGACCGGCGACGGTGTCGGCATTCTGACGCAGATCCCGCACGCCTATTTCAGCCGGGTCATGAAGGAGCAGGGCGTGGCGCTGCCGCCGGCAAGGCAGTACGGCGTCGGCATGTTCTTCTTCCCGCAGAATGATCTGGATATGCGGCAGGCGCGGTCGATGTTTGAAATCATTGTCCGCAAGGCCGGCCTCTCCATTCTGGGATGGCGCAAGGTCCCCTCGGACCCGGACGTGCTGGGAACGCGCGCGCGGGAATGCATGCCGAATATCTGTCAGGTCTTCATCAGCCGCCCGGACGAGGCACGGGAAGACATCGACTACGACCGGATCCTCTATGTGATCCGGCGCGAGTTTGAGCAGAGCAATGTCAACACCTATGTTCCGTCGCTTTCCTGTAGAACCATCGTCTACAAGGGTATGTTCCTGGTGGGGCAGCTGCGGACTTTCTTCACGGACCTCACTCAGCCCGACTACGCCTCCGCAGTGGCAATGGTCCACTCACGTTTCTCCACGAACACCACTCCCAGCTGGAACCGGGCGCACCCGAACCGCCTGATTGTTCACAACGGCGAGATCAATACGATCAAAGGCAATGCGGACAAAATGCTGGCCAGAGAGGAGACAATGCACACCGGCCGGTTCTCAGAAGAGGATATGACCAAGGTGCTGCCGGTCATCTCCCAGAGCGGCTCCGACTCGGCCATGCTGGACAACACGCTGGAGTTTCTGATGATGAGCGGCATGGATCTGCCGCTGGCCGCCATGATCACCATCCCGGAGCCCTGGGCGCACAACGAGACGCTGTCCCAGGAGGAGCGGGACTTCTACCAGTATTATGCGACGATGATGGAGCCCTGGGACGGCCCGGCCTCGATCCTGTTTTCCGACGGCGATGTCATGGGCGCCATTCTGGACCGGAACGGTCTGCGCCCCTCGCGCTATGTGGTGACGGACGACGGCCGCGTGATTCTTTCCTCCGAGGTCGGCGTGCTCCCGCTGGATGAGCGCCACATCATCAAGAAAGAGCGGATCCACCCCGGCAAGCTCCTGCTCATCGACACGAAGCAGCGCAAAATCATCTATGACCACGAGCTGAAGGAGCAGTACGCCTGCTCGAAGCCCTTCGGCGAGTGGCTGGACCGGAACCTGCTGGAGCTGAAGGATATCCGGATTCCGAACAAGAAGGTTCCCGCCGTCGCTGGAAACTACAGGAAAATGCTGCAGAAGGCCTTTGGCTACACCTGGGAGAACTATCACGACGGCATCCGCACCATGGCCATGTCCGGCACGGAGCAGATCGGCTCCATGGGCGTGGACACGCCCATCGCGGCTCTCTCGGACCAGTACCAGCCGCTGTTCTACTATTTCAAGCAGCTTTTTGCCCAGGTGACCAACCCGCCCATCGACGCACAGCGCGAGGAGATTGTGACCAGCCGCACGGTCTATGTAGGCAAGAACGGCAACCTGCTTGAGGAACAGCCGGAGAACTGCCATGTGCTGAAGATCAACAACCCGATTCTGACGGATCTGGACCTGCTCAAGATCGAGAGCATAAAGAAGGACGGCTTCCGTGTCGCGAAGGTCTCGACCCTGTTCTACAAGAGCACCCCGATGAAGCGCGTGCTGAACCACCTCTTCGTAGAGGTGGACAAAGCCTATAAAGAAGGCGCCAACATCCTCATTCTCTCGGACCGCGGCGTGGACGAGAACCACGTGGCGATTCCGTCTCTGCTGGCGGTGGCGGCGGTCCACAAGCACCTGGTCGACACTAGAAAGTGCACGGCGCTCTCACTGATTCTGGAGTCGGGAGAGCCCCGGGAAGTGCATCATTTTGCCACGCTGCTCGGCTACGGCGCCTGCGCCGTCAACCCTTATCTGGCGCACGCGACCATCGCGGAGCTGGTGGAAGAGGAGCTGCTGGACAAGGACTACTACGCAGCCGTCGACGACTATGACCGGGCCATTCTGTCCGGCATCGTCAAGATCGCGTCCAAGATGGGCATTTCTACCATTCAGTCCTATCAGGGCAGCAAAATCTTTGAGGCGATCGGCATCTGCGAAGAGGTCATTCACGATTATTTCACCGGCACCGTGAGCCGCGTGGGCGGCATCACCCTCGACGACATCGGCGCCGCTGTGGACCGGCAGCACAGCCGGGCCTTTGATCCGCTGGGACTGCCCGTGGATCTGGAGCTGACCGCCCTGGGCCGACACAAGCAGCGCAGCCAGGGCGAGCGCCACCGCTACAACCCGCAGACGATTCACAAGCTGCAGCAGGCGACGCGCGAGGGCAGTTACGAGAAATTCAAGGAATATACGGCGATGGTCAACGCCGAGAAAACCGGCTATCTGCGGTCGCTGATGACCTTCAACCTCCCGGAGAGCGGCGTGCCGCTCGAGGAGGTGGAGGACGAGCGCGCCATCGTCATGCGCTTCAAGACCGGCGCGATGTCCTACGGCTCCATCTCCGAGGAGGCGCATCAGACTCTCGCGATCGCGATGAACCACCTGCACGGAAAGTCCAACAGCGGCGAGGGCGGCGAGAGCGAGGAGCGCATTCTCTCCGCCGGCACCGACAACGACCGCAGCTCCGCCATCAAGCAGGTGGCGAGCGGGCGCTTCGGCGTGACCAGCCGGTATCTGGTCAGCGCCAGGGAAATTCAGATCAAGATGGCACAGGGGGCAAAACCCGGCGAGGGCGGACATCTTCCCGGCCGGAAGGTCTATCCGTGGATCGCCAGAACCCGGCACTCGACGCCGGGCGTGAGCCTGATTTCGCCGCCGCCGCACCACGATATCTATTCCATCGAGGATCTGGCGCAGCTGATCTATGACCTGAAAAACGCCAACAAGAACGCGAGAATCTCCGTCAAGCTGGTCTCCGAGGCTGGCGTGGGCACGGTGGCGGCCGGTGTGGCCAAGGCCGGCGCGGGCGTCATCCTGATTTCCGGCTATGACGGCGGGACCGGCGCGGCGCCCCTCAGCTCCATTCACAACGCGGGCCTTCCCTGGGAGCTGGGCCTGGCCGAGACCCATCAGACGCTGATCGCCAACGGCCTGCGGAACCGCGTGGTGATCGAGACCGACGGCAAGCTGATGAGCGGGCGGGACGTGGTCATCGCGGCCATCCTGGGCGCCGAGGAGTTCGGCTTTGCGACGGCGCCGCTGATCACCATGGGCTGCGTGATGATGCGCGTGTGCCAGTCCGACACCTGCCCCATGGGCGTCGCGACCCAGAACCCGGAGCTGCGGAAGCGCTTCTCCGGAAAGCCCGAATATGTAGAAAACTTCATGCTGTTCATCGCCCGGGAGATGCGCGAGATCATGGCACAGCTGGGCGTGCGCTCCATCGATGAGCTGGTGGGCCGGACCGATCTCTTAAAGGTCCGGGAGGACCTGAAGGATCAGGAGAAAAAGCTGGATCTGTCCCGGATTCTGATGGATATGTCCGGCGAGGACCGGGCGCAGTCCACCTTCCACCCGCAGCACCGCTATGACTTCCGCCTGGCGGAGACGCCGGATGAGCGGATTCTTCTGAAAAACCCGGATATTCTCCGTTCCATGGAAGAGAGGGCAAAATCTGAAATTACGCTGGAGGTAAAGAACACGGACCGGACCTTCGGCACGCTGCTGGGGGCGGAGATCACGAGAAGACATCCGGAGGGACTTGCGGAAGATACGATCACCGTCCAGTGTCACGGCACCGGCGGTCAGAGCTTCGGCGCCTTCATTCCGGCCGGCCTGACGCTGAAGCTGACCGGTGATTCCAACGACTACTTCGGAAAGGGCCTCTCCGGCGGCAAGCTGGTGGTCAAGGCCCCGGAGGAGGCGGGCTATGATCCCCACAGCAATATCCTGATCGGCAACGTCGCTCTTTACGGCGCGACCTCCGGCCAGGCGTATATCGCGGGCATGGCCGGCGAGCGCTTCTGCATCCGCAACTCCGGCGCCGTCGCCGTCGTGGAGGGCGTGGGCGAGCACGGCTGCGAATACATGACCGGCGGATGCGTGGTCATTCTCGGACCCACCGGAAAGAACTTTGCTGCCGGCATGAGCGGCGGCGTGGCCTACGTGCTGGACGAGGAGAACCGGCTGTACCGGAATCTGAACAAGCAGATGGTCCGGCTCGAGGACGTAAAGAACAAGAACGATCTGGAGGAGCTGCGGCGGCTGATCGAGGCCCACGAGGCCCACACCGGATCTGCGAAAGCCCGTGCGGTTCTGTCAGATTTTGACCATTATATCCCGCACTTCAAGAAGATCATTCCGGAGGATTACAAGGAGATCCTGCGGCTGATTGCCGAGGCGCAGGAGCAGGGCGCTGATGCGGAGACGGCGAAGATCGAGGCGTTTCGGAAATTCGTCGGGTGATCCGGCGGATCGCAGACGCGCACAATGGAAGGCGCTTACGCACCGTGTGCATCGCGACAAGAACGCATAGGCGTTCTTGAACGGAGCAGCTTATAAACAGTTCTGATTCATATAGGAAGGGCAAAAGATGGCTAAGGTGACAGGCTTTCTTGAATATGAGCGTAAGGACGGACCGGTCCGGTGCGAGGCGGACCGCGTGCAGGATTTTAAGGAATTTCATGAGCGGCTGCCGCTGGCACAGCAGCAGGAGCAGGCCGCGCGGTGCATGGACTGCGGCGTTCCCTTCTGTCAGGCCGGCGTGATGATAAACGGCATGGCATCGGGGTGCCCTCTGCACAATCTGGTGCCGGAAATCAACGATCTGGTGTATCGGGGACGCATGGCGGAGGCCTACCGCCGGCTTTGTGTGACCCACAGCTTCCCGGAGTTTACGAGCCGGGTGTGTCCCGCATTGTGTGAGGCGGCGTGCACCTGCGGCTATCACGATGCGCCGGTGTCCACGAAGGAGAACGAGAAGGCCGTCATCGAATATGCCTATGAGCACGGCCTCGTGGAGGAGATGGCGCCGGCCGTCCGCACCGGAAAGCGGGTGGCGGTGGTCGGCAGCGGGCCCTCGGGCCTTGCGGCTTCACAGCTGCTGAACCGCCGGGGACACGAGGTGACCGTCTATGAGCGCAGAGACCGTGTAGGCGGGCTGCTGCGCTACGGCATTCCAAACATGAAGCTGGACAAGTCGCTGATCGACCGGAGAGTGCGGTTGATGGAAGAAGCCGGCGTCCGCTTTGTGGTGAACGCGGATGTAGGCAGAGATGTGGAGGCATCGAAGCTGCTGGAGGAGTATGACAGCGTAATCCTGTGCTGCGGCGCATCGAATCCCAGAGATATCAAGGCGCCCGGGCGGGACGCCAAGGGGATTCATTTTGCGGTGGAGTTTCTGGGCAATGTCACCAGGCAGCTGCTGGACAGCGATTTTACGAAGCTGCCGGACGGTCCGGTGCGGAATAAGGACGTCATCGTCATCGGCGGCGGCGACACGGGCAATGACTGTGTGGGAACCTGCATCCGTCTCGGCGCGAAGAGCGTCACACAGCTGGAGATGATGCCGGAGCCCTCCGCAAAGCGCCTGCCTTCCAACCCCTGGCCCGAGTGGCCGCGGGTTCTGAAGACGGACTACGGTCAGGAGGAGGCGATCTGGAAATCCGGTTCGGATCCGAGAATCTATCAGACCACCGTCAAGGAATTCATCAAAGATAAAAAAGGAAATCTGAAGAGCGTGGTGCTGGTTTCCCTGCAGCCGGTCCGGGACGAAAAGACCGGACGGATGAACATGGTGCCGGTGGAGGGCTCGGAGCGGACAGTGCCTGCTCAGCTCGTCCTGATCGCGGCGGGATTCCTCGGCAGTGAAGCCTATGTCACACAGAGCTTCGGCGTCGAAGTGGACGGCCGCACCAATGTGAAGACGGCGCCGGGCGCCCACGCAGCGTCCCGGGAAAAGGTCTTCACAGCCGGTGATATGCACCGGGGCCAGTCTCTGGTGGTCTGGGCCATCGCGGAGGGCCGGGCGGCAGCGAAGGCCGTGGACGAAGCGCTGATGGGGTATACCGCGTTCTGACGATGACGACAAGTTTTATGAGATTTGTCATGCAGCATCGCCCGTACACGCACAGGGCGTATTGAATCGGGCGATGTTCCAGGTAAAGGAGCAAAAGATGGCTAAATATATTTTCGTCACGGGCGGTGTGGTCTCGGGACTGGGAAAGGGCATCACGGCCGCATCCCTGGGGCGCCTTCTGAAGGCCCGGGGGCTGAAGGTCGCCGCGCAGAAGCTGGATCCCTATATCAACGTGGATCCCGGCACCATGAGCCCCTATCAGCACGGCGAGGTCTATGTCACGGAGGACGGCGCGGAGACGGACCTGGATCTGGGCCACTACGAGCGGTTTATTGATGAAGACCTGAACTGCTTTTCCAACCTGACTTCCGGCAAAGTCTACTGGAATGTGTTGAACAAGGAGCGGCGCGGGGAGTACCTGGGCTCGACCGTGCAGGTGATCCCGCACATCACGAACGAAATAAAAGATTTTGTCTACCGCGTGGGCCGCGAAACCGACGCGGATGTGGTGATCACGGAGATCGGCGGAACCATCGGCGATATCGAGTCGCAGCCCTTTATCGAGGCAGTGCGGCAGATCTCGCTGGAGGTGGGGCGGGAGAACAGCCTGTTCATTCACGTCACGCTGGTGCCGTTCCTGCGCGGCTCTGATGAACACAAGTCCAAGCCGACCCAGCACTCGGTCAAGGAGCTGCAGGGGATGGGCATCGCGCCGGACATCATCGTGCTGCGCTGCGACGAGCCGCTGGAGGAGAGTATTTTCCGCAAAATCTCCCTTTTCTGCAATGTGCCGGAGGACTGCGTGATTGAGAACCGGACGCTGGAGAGTCTGTACGAGGCGCCGCTGATGCTGGAGGAATCCAATTTCTCCGGCGTGGTCTGCAGGCGGCTGGGGCTGGAGACAGCACCGCCGGATCTGACCGAGTGGAAGGCCCTGGTCAGTTCGATCAAGGGCAGAAACCGGACAGTGCGCATCGCGCTGGTGGGGAAATATGTACAGCTCCATGACGCTTATCTTTCCATCGCGGAGGCGCTGGCTCACGCGGGCTTTGCCGTGAACGCGCATGTGGAGATTTCCTGGATCGACTCAGAGGAACTGGACGAATCCAATATTGAAGAAAAACTGCAGAAAATGCAGGGAATCATCGTTCCCGGCGGTTTCGGTGATCGGGGATGCGGCGGCATGATTCTTGCGGCGCAGTACGCCCGAACCCATTACGTGCCGTACTTCGGCATCTGCCTGGGCATGCAGATCGCGGTGATCGAATATGCACGGCATATGGCCGGCATCACAGACGCCTGCTCGGGTGAGTTCCATGATGCGACAGAGCACAAGGTGATTGATTTCATGCCGGGACAGTCCGATGAAATCAACAAAGGCGGCACCCTGCGGCTGGGCAGTTATCCGTGCCATATTTTGCCCGGCACCCTGATGGAAAAATGCTATCAGACGACGGATATCAGGGAGCGGCACCGGCACCGGTACGAATTCAACAATGAATACCGGGACCTTCTGGTGGGCGCCGGGCTGACCATCTCCGGGACCTCGCCGGACGGCACGCTGGTGGAGACGATTGAGATCACAAATCACCCCTTCTTCCTGGGCGTGCAGTACCATCCGGAGTTCAAGTCGAGGCCCAACCGGCCCCATCCGGTGTTCCGGGAATTTCTGAAGGCAGCGCTGGTGCTGCAGGAGCGCTCAGATCAGGCAGAGATACGGGACCAGGATACAGAAGAAACGGCAGAAGAAAGCACTAAGAGAAGTGCGAGAGGGAGATGAAGAGGACGAACGATGAACTATGACAGAAAGCTGATTCTCGAGGACGGCAGCGTCTTTACGGGCTGCGGGTTCGGCAGCAGGAAGGACAGCGTCTTCGAAGTGGTTTTCAATACCTCCATGGCGGGTTATCAGGAGATTCTCTCGGATCCCTCCTACACGGATCAGGGGATTGTCTTTTCCTATCCGCTGATTGGAAACTACGGGATCACGGACGAGGATTTCGAGAGCAAGTGCATCTCGCCGTCGGCGGTCATCGTGCGGGATTTAAATGACAGCCCCTCGAATTTCCGGGCCACCGGAACCGTGGAGGAGCTGCTTGCAGACAATGGAATTCCGGGGCTTGGCGGCGTAGACACAAGGCGGCTGGTGCGCAGCATCCGCGATCTGGGATCCCGCAGAGCCCTACTGACGGACGCAGGGACGCCGGTGGAGGAGGGGCTGAGAATCATCCGGGAGACGCCCGTTCCCCACGACAGTGTCCGGCGGCGCAGCTGCGTGAAGAAGTGGTACAGCCGTACCTCCAATCCGCAGTTTCAGGTGGTGGTGATCGACTGCGGCATGAAGACAAATATCGTCCGGATGCTGAACCGGAACCGCTGCAATGTCACGGTGGTCCCTTTTGACACCAGTGCCGAGGAGATTCTCTCCCTCGCGCCGGATGGCGTGATGATTTCGAACGGCCCCGGCGACCCGGAGGATGTGCCGGAGACGATTCGGACCCTGCAGGCACTGCGGGGACATGTCCCGCTGTTCGGCATCTGCCTGGGACATCAGCTGATTGCCCTTTCCTGTGGCGCCCGGACCTATAAGCTGAAGTTCGGCCACCGGGGCGGCAATCACCCGGTGAAGGATCTGCGGACCGGAAGAATCGAGATCACCAGTCAGAACCACAGCTATGCGGTGGTGCCGGAGTCGCTTGCCGGGACCGGGCTGGAGATTACGCATCTCAATGTCCTGGACGACACCGTCGAAGGCCTGCAGAGTGCGGACGGCCTGACCTTTTCCGTTCAGTATCATCCGGAGAGCGCGCCGGGACCCCAGGACAGTATGGGGCTTTTTGCAGAGTTCACGGAGCGGATGCGGCGATTCAAAGCGTCGACCTGAATGACCTGCAAGACCCACTAAAAAAAGGGCAGGAGACAGTCATGCCGAAGAGAACAGATTTAAAGAAGATACTGGTGATCGGATCCGGTCCGATTGTGATCGGGCAGGCCGCGGAGTTTGACTACGCGGGCACGCAGGCGTGTCTGGCGCTGCGGGAGGAAGGCTACGAGGTCATTCTGGCGAATTCCAACCCGGCGACGATCATGACGGATCACGCCATCGCGGACAAGGTCTATATGGAGCCGCTGACGCTGGAATATCTGGCGCGGATCTGCCGCTATGAGCGGCCGGATGCGATTGTGCCGGGGCTGGGCGGGCAGACTGGCCTCAACCTGTCTCTCCAGCTCTATGACAAAGGCGTTCTGTCCGAGTGTGAGATCGAGCTGCTGGGCACTGATGCGGACAGCATCCGCCGGGCGGAGGACCGGGAGCAGTTCAAGGAACTCTGCGAGGCGCTGGGCGAGCCGGTTGTCCCCTCGGCCATCACCACCAGCGTGGAGGAGGGACTGGCTGCCGCAGAAAAGATCGGCTATCCCGTGATCCTGCGTCCTGCCTTTACTCTGGGCGGCACCGGCGGCGGATTTGCGGACAATGAGGAGGAGATGCGGGAGAAGATGAAGCACGCCCTCGCGCTGTCTCCCGTGCACCAGGTGCTGGTGGAAAAGAGCATCAAAGGCTATAAGGAGATTGAATACGAGGTTATCCGGGACGCAAACGACACGGCGATTACGGTCTGCAACATGGAAAACCTCGACCCTGTGGGCATACACACCGGCGATTCCATCGTCGTGGCGCCGAGCCAGACGCTCACCAACAAGGAGTATCACATGCTTCGGGACAGCGCGCTCCGGATCATCCGCGCCCTGAAGGTCTGCGGCGGCTGCAACGTGCAGTTTGCGCTGGATCCCGAGTCCTTCCAGTACTATGTCATCGAGGTGAATCCCCGGGTCTCGCGCTCGTCGGCCCTGGCCTCGAAGGCGAGCGGTTATCCTATTGCCCGCGTGTCCGCGAAGATCGCCGTCGGGATGAATCTGGACGAGATTCAGCTGGCCAATTCCCCGGCCTGCTTTGAGCCCGCGCTGGACTATGTGGTGACGAAGATGCCGCGCTTTCCCTTTGATAAGTTCACGCTGGCCTCCAACGTCCTCTCCACCCAGATGAAGGCGACGGGCGAGACCATGAGCATCGGCCGGACGTTAGAGGAAAGTCTTCTGAAGGCCATCCGCTCCCTCGAGGACGGCAAGAACCATATCCATCTGGCAAAATTTGACGTAAAGAGCCTTTCCGACAAGCCGGCGCCGGAGAACCGGCGGGAGGCGGTTGAGAAGCTGCTCAGCTATATCGAGGAGGGCACGGACGACCGCATTTACGCTATCTCGGAGCTGCTGTGGCTGGGCGCGGACCTGCAGGCCATCTACTCCCGGACGAAAATCGATCTGTTCTTTCTGGATAAAATCCGGAAAATCGTCGAGTTTGAGAAGAAGCTGGAGGAAGCTGTGCCTGCTTCATCCGCCGCAGATACCGCGGAGGGGACGCTGGACCGGGAACTGCTGCTTAGCGCCAAGCAGATGGGCTTTTCAGATTCCTATATCGCGGAGCTGACCGGTTTTACGGAGGATGAAATCCGATCGCAGCGCATGCACTTCGACATCCGTCCGGTCTACAAGATGATCGACACCTGCGCCAGCGAGTTTGCAAGCTATGTGCCGTATTTTTACTCCACCTATGAGGAGGAAAATGAGTCGGTGGTCTCGGACCGCAGGAAGATCATCGTGCTGGGCTCCGGTCCGATCCGGATCGGGCAGGGCGTGGAGTTCGATTATTCCACCGTTCACGCCGTAAAGACGATCCACGAGCTGGGGTACGAGGCCATTGTCATCAACAACAACCCGGAGACCGTCTCCACGGATTACACGACCGCGGACAAGCTGTATTTTGAGCCGCTGACCTGTGAGGACATCCTGAATATCTGCGATCTGGAGAAGCCGGTGGGCGTCATCACCTCGCTGGGTGGACAGACCGCCGTGAATCTGGCAAAGCCGCTCGCGGAGCGGGGGATTCCGATGATTGGAACGTCTCCGGAGGCCATCGACGCCGCGGAGGACCGGGATGCTTTTGAGCGGGTCATCATCGAACTGGGCATTCCGCACCCGAAGGGGCTGGCGGTGGGCAGCACCGAAGAAGGCGTGCGCGCCGCGCAGGAGATCGGCTATCCCGTGCTCGTGCGGCCGGGTTTTGTCCTGGGCGGCCGGGCGATGGAAATCGTCGCCAATCAGCAGATGCTGGAGATGTACCTGGCCAGAGCCATGGAGGTGGACAACGCCTCTCCCGTGCTGGTGGATCAGTATATCGTTGGCAAGGAGGTCGAGGTGGACGCCATCTGTGACGGAACCGACGTGTTCCTGCCCGGCATCATGGAGCTGGTGGAGCGCACCGGCGTGCACTCGGGTGACAGCACGAGTGTCTATCCGCCGTTCTCGATTTCAGACAAAGTAAAAGAGCAGATCGCGGAGTACACGCGCAGGCTGGGTCTGGGCATCGGCATCGTCGGCCTGTATAACATCCAGTTTATTGTGGATCAGAATGATCAGGTCTATGTCATCGAAGTGAATCCGCGGGCGTCGAGAAGCGTTCCCTTCCTGTCTAAATCGACAGGGCTTCCCCTGGTGGATATCGCGGTGCGGGCGATGCTGGGCATCAGCCTTCGGGAGCAGGGATATATGAGCCCGTCGGATCTGTCCGGGCCCGGACAGGCTCGGAATGCAGGTGGATCCGGCCCGGATCTGTCTTCCCGCTCCGGATTCTGGTATGTCAAGGCGCCAGCCTTCTCGTTTGAAAAGCTGAACGGCATGGATGCCTATCTCTCCCCGGAGATGAAATCGACGGGCGAGGCCATCGGCTATGACCGGAGTCTGAAGCGGGCGCTGTACAAGGCCCTGAAGGCTTCCGGCGTGCGGATGAAGGAATACGGCACGGTCATTGTCACGCTTGCGGACGAGGACAAGGAGGAGGCGCTGCCGCTGGTCCGGCGCTTCTATGAGCTGGGCTTCAACATCGAGGCCACTATCGGAACCGGCGTCTTCTTAAAGGAGCACGGCATCCGGACGCGGATCCGCGGCAAGATCAGCGAAGGCAGTCATGAAATCCTGGATTCGATCCGGGCCGGCTATGTCAGCTATATCATCAATACCCGGGCGATTCTTTCCGGCGTTCACTATGAAGATGGTGTTGAAATCCGGCGCTGCGCCATTCAAAATGGTGTTACGATGTTCACGTCGCTGGATACGGTGCGGATTCTGCTGGATGTGCTGGAAGACATCACCCCCGGCATCGCGGCAATCTGACAGAAAGTGCGGAGGAAGTTATGGAATATACCGTAGATGAAGTCATGAAATATATCGAGGACGAGGATGCCAAGTTTATCCGGCTGGCCTTCCGGGACGCCTATGGCGTGCAGAAGAATATCTCTGTAATGCCGGGCGAGATCAAGAAGGCCTTCGAGAGCGGCATTCCGATCAATCCCAGGCGGATCGCGGGCTTTCGGGATTATCCCTACGCCTCACTGTTTCTGAAGCCGGATCCGTCCACGCTGTCGATTCTGCCCTGGCGTCCGGACAGCGGGAAGGTGCTGCGTATGTTCTGCGATATGTACACGCCGGACGGAGAAGTGGTGAAGGCCGACACCCGGGCCATCTTAAAGCAGGCGGCCGACCGGGCGCGGGATGCGGGCATTTCCTTCCGCTTCGGCTCCGAGATGGAGTTTTACCTGTTCTCCAAGGATGAGAACGGCAATCCGACCCGGATTCCCTATGATCAGGCCGGGTATATGGACATCGCGCCGGCGGACCGGTGCGAGAATGTCCGCCGGGAAATCTGCCTGACCATCGAGCGGATGGGATTGATCCCGGAGCGCTCCCACCATGAGCAGGGGCCGGGACAGAACGAAATTGACTTTCATTATGCCAGACCGCTGAAGGCGGCGGACCAGCAGACGACCTTTAAGATGGTTGTCAATACCATCGCGGACCGGTATGGACTGTCGGCGGATTTCTCGCCGATGCCGCTGCCGGACAAGCCGGGAAACGGCTATCACATCAATATCTATGCCGTGGACGGCGATGGAAGAGATGTCGCGGCCTATGCCGCCGCCGGCATCTTAAGCCGGATCCCGGAGATTACCCTGTTCCTGAATCCCACGGAGGAATCCTACGCGCGGTTTGGAAACAACACGGCGCCGGACCGGGTGGACTGGTCCGACGAGGGCGCCTCGGAGCTGATGTATGTGGAAGAATACCTGGGCAAAATCCGGGCGGAGCTGCGCTCCCCGGATGCTTCCTGCAATCCTTATCTGGTGTACGCCCTGCTGATTTACGCAGGACTGGAGGGAATTGAGAAAGAGATGTCCCTGCCGGAGAAAGCGGCGGAGGAGAGCATGCTGCTGCCGGGATCAAGGCGGGAGGCATCGAAGCTTGCGAAGGCCAGTGATTTTGTAAGGGCATATGTTCCCGCAGGCATTCTGAGCGAATACACGCACTGCGATCACCCGTATTGACAGGAGGCTGCTGGATGCCCGCACAAGGAGGAATACAGCACGCTGTGCTGATCATATCGGGGTCGGAGCAGTTTACTGCCATTGCCCGGGCCTGTCTGCCGGCGGGCCGGTTCGGATCCATCGAGGTCCGGACTGGCGCGGCGTCGGGAAGACGCTGCCTTTTAGAGCGGGATTTTGACCTGGTTCTGATTCATGCGCCGCTCCAGGATGAGAACGGCATTGGGCTTGCGCTGGATATCGCAGAAAACCGCCACACCAGCATCATGCTGTCGGTGCCGGCAGAGGTTTATGACGATGTGCTCGAGCAGGTGACGACGCAGGGAATCCTGGCCATTTCCAGGCCCTCATCCCGCGGGCGGATTCAGAACGCCATCCGGTTCCTGCTGTCTGTACAGGACAAAATGACGCTGCTGAGAAAGGAAGCGGACGCTGCGCGCGAGAAGGCAGAAGAGATCCGGCAGGTTGACCGGGCCAAGTTTACGCTCATGGAGCAGCGGCATATGAGTGAGGATGAAGCCCACCGGTTCATCGGAAGGCTCGCAATGAACAGCGGCATCTCCCGAAGAAGAGCCGCTGCACAGATTCTGGATGAATATGAGTGAGCAGAAATGAAGGAGCAGCAGACCTTGCGGTCCGGCACTCAGTCCTTCCACACATCCGTATTATTCAGACCAATATTAGACTCATGAAAGACGGGATCCTTCCCGTCTTTTTTCTGTTTCTCATAGTCCTCGAGGGCGCGCAGGGCGATGCCGGAGAGCAGCAGGATGGCGATGATGTTGACGATGGCCTCCAGGCCCATGGTGATGTCGGCGAGGCTCCAGGCGACGGACATATTGTTCTGGGCGCCGAGGAAGACCATGACTGCCGCCAGAACCCGGAAGACATTCATGACAACCGGATTCTTGCTGATGAAGCGGATGTTGGACTCGGCGTAGAAGTAATTGCCGATGATGGAGGTAAAGGCGAACATGCAGACGGCTGCGGTGATCAGGTGGATCGCGAAGGGGCCGAACTGGGCGGAGACAGACTGCTGAATCAGCGGAATGCCGTCGAATTCGCCGCTCTGGTACTGGCCGGTCAGCAGGATGATGAAGACGGTGGTCGAGCAGATCAGCAGCGTGTCGATGTAGACGGAGATGATCTGAGCCAGACCCTGCTTGGCGGGGTGCGAGACCTCGGCGGAGGCGGACGCATTCGGCGCGGAGCCCATGCCGGCCTCGTTGGAGAACAGGCCGCGCTTGATGCCGTAGACCATGCAGGAGCCGGTGAAGCCGCCGAAGATGGCACGGAAATTGAAGGCCGACTTGAAGATCAGGGCGAGCACTGCCGGAACCTGGCCGATGTTGAGGATGATGATGATCAGGCCGATCAGGATGTACATGCAGGACATGATCGGAACCAGCACGGAGGAGACCCAGCTGATTCGCTCGGTGCCGCCGAAGAAGAGGATGATCGAGACGATGAACAGGATGATGCCGACGATTACCGGTACGGTGCTGTGTTCAAAATCCGGCACGTAGTACTGGAAGGCGGAGACGATGTTGTAGGCCTGCAGGCCGTTGAAGCCGAAGGCAAAGGTGGCAATGAGCGAGATGGAAGATCACGCCGAGCCATCTGGCATGGAGAGCGAGCTCTATATAGTAGGCGGGCCCTCCCTTGAAGGTGTCGCCGTCCTTCTGCTTATAGATCTGCGCGAGGGTACTCTCGACAAAAGCTGATGCGGAGCCGAGGACCGCCATGAGCCACATCCAGAAGGCAGCGCCGGGGCCGCCCGCGATGATGGCGGTGGCGACGCCGGCCATGTTGCCGGTGCCCACGCGGCTGGCGGTAGCGATCATCAGGGCCTGGAAGGACGAGACGCCCTTGCCGGTCTGTTTCTTCTCGCTCATACAGCGGATCGCGTCCTTGAAGAGGCGGATCTGTACAAATCCGGTCTTGATCGTAAAGAAGATGCCGGCGACGGCCAGCAGGTAGATCAGACACCAGGTGTAGAGTACGTCGTCGATGCGGGAGAGCAGTTCTGTCAGGTTCATATGGACCTCCTTGTCATATTTTGCCTTATATTTAGGAATTCTGTGATCCGTGGCGAGTGCGCCTGCAGTTAGCGGCTTCGATAGGCGCGGGGCGAGATGCCGTACATTTTCTTGAAGGCATCCTTAAAGTAGTTGCTGTCGGAGAAGCCGTTGCGCAGGGCGATCTCCGTGATGGAATCGTTGGTGGAGAGAAGCTCGAGCGCGGCGCTCTTAAGGCGCAGGAGCACCAGGTACTCGTGAACCCGCATGCCGGTGGCTTCCTTGAACCGGCGGCTGAAGTAGTTGGGAGAAAAGCCGGCGGCCGCCGCGATCATCTCGGCGTTGACCGGCTCGCGGAAGTGGGCACTCATATAGCGGGCGGCGTCCAGAATCTGCCGGTCGCCTGTGTGGATGTTGGCGGGCGACTTGCCCTGGAACTGGCAGTAGCGCCCGCAGGAGAGGAGAAACTCCTGCAGGATGTAGTGGGACATGTCCTCGCTGCGCTCATCCTGAATCTGGTCCTCAGAGGAGAGCCGGCGGAAAAACTGTTCAAACTGCGGCCGATAGGAAGCGGGCGCCGAGAAAATGTCCATGGACGGTGTGTTTTTCTCAGGAGAAACCGCCTGAAGAGAAGGCAGGGCGTTCCTTGCGGCGCTCTCCAGATCCTGGTCCCTGAAGAACAGGCAGCTGCGGCGGCAGTCGCCGAACAGGTAGCGTGTGTAATGCGGCGTTCTGGGCGGAATGAGCAGGAAGTCGCCTTCATGCAGGTCGTACAGCTCGTTGTCGATAAAGAACCGGCAGGCGCCGCGTTCGACATAATACAGTTCGTAATAGGGATGAATGTGGTAGGAGGCCATGACAAAGCTGCTGTCACGGTCCTTGGTCTCCGCACTGACCCGCTGCAGCGGCTGGGACGTCGTGCGGATGGTGCGGCCGGATTTTGCAGAGCCAGCAGTTTCAGGCATAGCGCATTTTCTCCTTAGATAGTGTTGCTTTTTCAGCGGTTAGTCAGATTGTACCCTGTTTATCCGTAGAAAACAATGAAAAATGCGAATATGATAGGTGGAGATTAATGAAGATTATTTAACGAATTTTTTTAGAAGAACGGATTCGCGCTGAGAAATTCAGCGGAAGGAAAGGAATGCGGCAGTGCGCCGCAGGGAATTAATGAGTACAGCTACAGCAACAGCAGCACAGGCAGCAGGCGTCAGGCAGAGCGCGGAGCCAGAGGTAAAGCTCTCGGAGCGGGACCGGCTTTACCGCGAGGAAAGTCTGAACGACACGATGTGGAAGGTAGTGCTCCGCATCGGAACGCCCCTGGCTTTATACCATCTTCTGACACAGGTTTTCTCGGTCGTCGACACGATGATCGCGTCTCAGATCAGTGCGGAGTCCGTCTCCGCCGTCAGCTTTCTCACCCAGATCAATCAGATTTTGTCCGCAGTGGGCGGCGGCCTGGCGGTCGGCGCCGGCATTCAGATCAGTACGGCGTACGGCAAGGGCGATTATGTGATGGTCAAGCGCCGCGTCAGCACGCTCTATGCGATGGCGCTGGCGATCGGCCTGTTCATGCTCGCCTGCATTCTGCCGTTTACGAGGCAGTTCCTGCATTTCGCGGGCACGCCGGATTCGCTGATTTCGATCGGCTCGAGTTATTTTGCCGTGCAGATGTTCTCGATGGTGTTCGTGTTCATGAACAATGTCTACATCGCGGTGGAGCGGGCGCGGGGCAATTCGGGACGCATCATGGCCCTGAATATGGTGGTCATCGCGGTCAAGACCTCGCTGACGGTTCTGTTTGTCTACGTGCTCAAGGGCGACCTGGTCATGGTCGCGGCCGCGACGCTGATTTCCCAGGCCGTGCTGTTCGGGTTCGCCGTGAAGTACAGTATTGCGGGAGAGGATGCATTCGGCTTTTCTGCCCACGCGATCACGAGGGACCGCGAGGTCTGCAGCCCGATGATTACGAAATCGGTGCCGGTCGTGACGGAGCGGGCGCTTTTTGCCTTCGGCAAGTCCGTCGTCAATTCCATGAGCACGATCTACGGAGATCTGATGGTCGGCGCCCTCGGCGTCTCCAATAACCTGAGCGGCATCGCGACGCTTCCCCAGAACGGCTACCAGGAGGGCACTGCTTCGATTATCGGTCAGAATTTCGGCGCGGGGAAATATAAGCGCGTCCTGCAGGCCTTCTACGCCTCGATGATCATCAACGTGCTGCTGGGGGGTACGCTGTCGGGCATCGAGCTGCTCAACCTGAATGTCATCTCAAACCTGTTCGCGAAAGACAATGTAGAGTTCCACCGGCTCATCCTGCTGACCGCCCGGGCGGACCTGCTCAGCGCCTTCCCGCTCGGCATCAACGCCTCCGTGCTCGCACTCCTGTACGGCCTCGGCAAGAACAAGATTACACTGGTCCTGAACGTCCTGCGCGTCTTTGTCTTCCGCATCCCTGTGTTCTGGGCGCTGCAGCACCTCACCACCCTCGGTGAGCGCTCCGTCGGCATCGTCATGGCCATCAGCAACACCTCGGCCGGCGTCATGGCCATCATCGCGGCATTTTTCGTCATCCGCGACTTTAAGAAGAACTACCTGAACTGAAAGCGGGACGAGGGGACAGAGCACCGTCTCACATCATATATCGGCTGCGCGGGCAATCCGGCCGCGTTTAACGAGACCTTCCACATCACCAGCAATAATGCAGCGGATTTCGAGCAGCTCTACCGTACCATCGGCAAGATCGTCGGCGCTGAGCCGGATCTGGTCTATATCCCGAGCAGGACGCTGTATGAGAAGGACCCGGATCTGTTCGCACATCTGTGGCTGGAGAAGCGCTTCACACACATCTTCTCCAATGAGAAGATCCGCAGCGCGACCGGTTTTGAGCCGCAGATCAGTCTGGAGGACGGACTGCGCAGCATCGTGGATTGGTGGAAGAGCTCGGAACAGGGCCTGGATGATGGCAAAGACCTGCTGGAAGACCAGCTCTGCGGCCTATAAAAAACTCACAATTGCAAGAATACCCCGGCGGTTTCCCGCCGGGGTATTCTATAGGACTTAATAAATTTTCAGAAAACGGGACGATGCTCTGTCCCCCCGTCTCACTTACAGTACGACGCCGTCCTTGAAGATGGAGATTTCGCGGCGGCCGTGCTTCTCAGCCAGGGTCTCTTCACCGCTGGCGACGCGCAGCACGTAGTCGAGGAGGCGGTCACCTGCCTCGTCGAGGGTTTCCGTGCCTTCCGCGACGGTGCCGGCGTTGAAGTCGATCCAGCTGCTCTTCTTCTCGAAGAGGGCGGTGTTGGTGGAAATCTTGACGGTCGGTGCGGGTGCGCCGAACGGTGTGCCGCGGCCGGTGGTAAACAGGATCAGGTGTGCGCCTGCGGCGGTCAGATCGGTTGCGCTGACCAGGTCATTGCCGGGGCCGGAGAGAACATTGAGGCCCTTCTTCGTGACCGGCTCGGCGTAGGAGAGGACATCGACGATCTGTGCGCTGCCGCCCTTCTGGACGCAGCCGCAGGACTTGTCCTCGAGGGTGGTGATGCCGCCCGCCTTGTTGCCCGGGCTGGGATTCTCGTAGACGACCTGGCCGTGGTCTGTGAAGTACTTCTTGAAATCGTTGACCATCTTGACGGCCTTCTCGAAGACTTCCTGATTCATGCAGCGGGAGAAGAGGATATTCTCGGCGCCGAACATCTCGGGAACTTCGGTCAGAACCGTGGAGCCGCCGAGAGCGATCAGACGGTCGGAGAAACGGCCGACGGTCGGGTTGGCGGTGATGCCGGAGAGTCCGTCGGAGCCGCCGCACTTCATGCCGACCACGAGCTCGCTCGCCGGAATGTCTTCGCGCTTGAACTGTCCTGCATAGGCAGCCAGCTCCTTCAACAGCGCAGTGCCGGCTTCAATCTCATCCGGAACCTCCTGGCAGATCAGGAACTTCACGCGGTTCTCATCGTACGGGCCCAGCGCTTCCTTGAACATATCCAGCACCAGATTTTCGCAGCCCAGTCCCAGGCAGAGCACGCCGCCTGCGTTGGGATGCTTCACCAGTGCAGTCAGCAGCTTCTTGGTCTGCGCGAGGTCATCGCCCAGCTGAGAGCATCCGAAGGGATGCGGGAAATAATACAGGCCGTCGATGCTGCCGGTCACCAGATCCTGATTGGACTCGACCAGCTCCTTCGCGATGCCGTTGACGCAGCCGACGATCGGGATGATCCAGAGCTCATTGCGGATGGCTGCGCGGCCGTCTGCGCGGCGATAGCCGCGGAAGGTGCGGGGAGCCACTTCCGGAAGATCGTAGACCTTGTGGTCGTAGTAGTATTCGGCGTCCTCGGACAGCTCGGTCTTGACGTTGTGGGTGTGAACCCACTCGCCCTTTTCGATGCCGCGGGTCGCCAGTGCGATGGTGTTGCCGTACTTGGTCACGGCAGCGCCTTCCGCGATGGCGGAGAGGGCAATCTTGTGGCCTCTTGCGACGTCTTCCAGCGCAGTGACTTCGAATCCGTCCACCTGCACGGTCTCGCCCTTGCGGATATCTTCGAGAGCGACCGCAACGTTGTCGAGGGGATGAATATGAATTGCTTTCATAACAAATCTCCTTGTTGAAAGATCGGCCGTACACCAGGTGGCATACGGCCGACAGATTTACCGGATTCTGCTTACAGAATGCTCTTGTAAGCTGCCTCTGCGCCCTCGGTGCGGATCAGCTCAAGATCCTTCAGAACGGTCTCCTCGAGGCCTTCGATCTTTGTCAGATCCTGATCCCACATCTTCTCGTTGGAGAGAACGTCGTGTACCAGCGTCTTGTCATCGCAGCCCTTGTGCTCATAGTAGAAATCAAGCACCCAGCCGTCATCCTGAATCTTGTACTCGTTGCCCTTCGGACGGACACAGATCAGGCCATCCTCTTCGCGGCGCTGAATATCAGTTGAATAGAAGGCGATGTAAGCAGCCAGGCTCATGGTCAGCGCTGCCGGCAGCTTGCCGAACTTCTCGATGTACTCCAGGAAAGAGGGCATGTTGCGGGCCTTCCACTTGGAGGTGGAGTTCAGAGTGATGCTCATCAGCAGGTGATCAACGAACGGGTTGTTGAAGCGGTCTGTCACAGCTGCGGCAAAGTTCTCGCAGTCAGCCTTGTCGAGCGGCAGGCAGGGGATGACTTCCTCGTACAGCATCTTGTTCATGAAGCCGCGGATGGTGTCATTGTGCATGCAGTCGCGGACAATGTCCTGGCCAGCCAGGTAAGCGCCCAGAACAAAACCGGTGTGAGCGCCGTTCAGGATGCGGACCTTGCGCTTCTTATAAGGAGCAACCTCGGGAACTACGTGAACGTTCAGGCCGGAAGCCTTGAAAGGAAGCTTCTCCTCCAGCCATGCGGGACCTTCGATGTACCAGACGCCGAAGACTTCACCGACATCCAGCAGCGGATCGTCATAGCCGTGCTCGATGGTGAGCTGCTCGACTTCCTTGGGATCGCGGATGCGGCCGGGAACGATACGGTCGACCAGCGTGGAGCAGAACAGGCAGTCGTTGTTCAGCCATGCCTTGAAGTCCTCGCCGAGCTTCCAGTCATCGATGTGCTGGTTGCAGACCTTCTGCAGCTCTTTGCCGTTGTCATCGATCAGCTCGCAGGAGAGGATGACGACGCCCTTCTTGCCGGCCTTGAAGCGCTCATACAGCAGAACCGTGAGCTTAGCCGGGAAGGAAGTGGGCGGAAGCTGGTCAAAATGTGACTCGGGATCATAGACGATACCAGCCTCGGTGGTGTTGCTGGCTACATACTCAAGGTCATCGCTCTTGGCGATCTCGATGATCTTGGCCCAGTCAGCTGCTTCATACGGATTGTAGCAGGCATCCACGACGGAGATCACGCGCTTGCGATTGACCTTCTCGCCGTTCTCGGAGCCGCGCAGATACAGGGTGTAAAGACCTTCCTGCTCGTTGATCAGCTGGGTGAGACCCTGAGCAATCGGCTGCACCAGAGCAACCTTGCCGTTCCAGCCGGCTTTCTCGTTGGACATATCAAACCAGTAGTCCACGAATGCGCGCAGGAAGTTTCCTTCGCCGAACTGCAGAACCTTGACCGGTGCGTCCTTCAGGATATATCCGTCGTAACCGGTACCGGCCAACACTTCATAATTGAGTTTTGCTGCCATTTTTCTACCTCTTTCCCTTTATTGAATCATTTTGTGATTTATTGAAATGATTGAGGCCTTCAGGATCCTTGACAGATCCTGAAGACCTTAAATTACTTCGCTGCGCCTCAGATTCCGAAATACCGCTCAGCATTGTAGTAGCTGATGCCTTCCACAATCTTCTTTAAGGAGGACTCGATGTTCGGATACTCGCCGTCCTCAACCCACTGTCCGATCAGATCGCAGGCGATCCGGCGGAAGTAGTCATGCCGTGTGTAGGAGAGGAAGGAGCGGGAGTCGGTCAGCATGCCGACAAAGTTTCCGAGCAGACCCAGGTTGCCAAGAGAGCGCATCTGCGCCTCCATGCCGTCGCGTGTATCCAGGAACCACCATGCTGCGCCGAGCTGCATCTTTCCGGGCACTTCGTCGGACTGGAAGCAGCCAAGGCAGGTTGTGATCTGGTTGAAGTCGCTCTGATCCAGCGAGAAGACGATGGTCTTGGGAAGCTCATTCGTCTCATCCAGGCAGGAGAAGAACTCAGCCAGCTGATTGTAGCAGGTGCTCTTGGCGATCATGTCAAAACCGGTATCCGGGCCTTCCAGACGGAACATTCTCGCGTTGTTGTTTCTCGTGCAGGAGTAGTGAATCTCCATGACGATGTTCTCTTTGTGGTACTTGCGTGCCAGAGAGAGCAGGATCGTGGTCTGATACTTCTCAGCCTCTTCGACGGTGAGCTCTGCGCCTGCCATCGCCTTTGTGAAGATTGCATTGGCCTCCTCGACCTTGCAGGGACGGAACATGACATAATCGATACCGTGATCGGAAGCCTTGCAGCCGTGCGCCTTGAAGAAATCGATCCGCTCGTTCAGCGCATCGCAGACATCCTGTGCGCTCACGAGAACGCGGCCGACACACTTGCCGAGTGCCTCGATGTATTCTTTCCAGCCGGCCTTGTTGATGTTGATGGCCTTGTCAGGACGATAGGAAGGGCAGACCATGAAGCCCAGATCCGGGATCTCTGCCAGCTTCTCATGCCACTCAAGGGTGTCAATCGGATCGTCGGTGGTGCCGACATACTTGACGTTGGACTGGCGGATGATGCCGCGCACGGTCAGGTTCGGATCGTGCTGAAGCATATCGGAGGTCTTGTCCCAGATTTCCTTCGCGTTGTCCACAGTCAGGGGCTCAGTGATGCCGAAATACTTGTGCAGCTCCAGGTTGGACCAGTGATACATCGGGTTGCCGATCGCCATCTCCAGTGCCTTCGCAAACTCGACGAACTTGTCATACGGATCCGCACCGCCGGTCACCGTCTCTTCCGGCACACCGTTGGAGCGCATCACACGCCATTTGTAATGATCGCCAAAATATGACCCGTCCGCGCTTCTTCCGCCGAGCCAGACTTCCGCGATGTTGTTGTAACGGCGATCCTCGTAGATTTCACGAGGCGGGATGTGGCAGTGATAATCAATGATCGGAAGTTTTTCCGCATAGTCATGGAAAAGATGTTTCGCAGTCTCAGTGCGGAGCATAAAATCCTGGTCCATAAAAGCTTTCATGAGATACCCCCTTGGTTAAAATTGAACTTTCTGTTCTTTTTTAAATAAAACCTGTAATAAACGGGACAAGCCCGAACGCTTATGTAAGCGCTTACATCATTATAGTGCCGCGGCGCCTTCTTTGTCAATGACAGGCGCCTCAGAAATCGGTCGTCTGACGCCTTACAATCTGGCAGGGGACGACGAGGCTGGACGGCGTTTTTTCCTTCTCCTCCGCTTCTTCGTCCTTGCTGCCCAGCAGGTGGAGCAGTGCGTGGACTGCGCTGCGGCAGACCTCCTCGGTCCGGTTGTCGATGCTGGTCAGCTCCGGCTCACACGCGACGGAGAGAGAGGAGTTGTTGTAGCCGACCACCTGGAGATCCTCCGGAATGGACAGGCCCTTCTGCGCCGCATATTTGACAGCGCCGACGGCGATGCCGTCATCAGTAGCGATGACAGCGTCAAAATCCGGCTCGTCCAGCGAAAGCAGAATATCCCGGACTGCGTGAATCCGGTTCGGGACATGGAGCTGCAGCTTTTCGTCAATGGGAATTCCTGCGTCCTGCAGAGCGCTCAGATACCCGGCCTTCTTCTCCCGGGCGCTGTAGGAGTGGGAGTCCGTCAGGAACAGAATCCGCTTTCTGCCGCGCTGAATCAGCGAGGTGGTCACATCGTACATCGCCTGCCGGTCCGCACAGACCGCGGAGTAGACGTTCTCACCTTCCACCGCGCCATTGATGATGATGACCGGTACCTGCGCCGCTGCGGCGCGGATGTAATCGGTTTCTTCCTTTGTCTTGCCGGAGCCGGCAAAAGTGGAGCCCACCAGGAAGAGGGCATCCACGCGCTTGTCCAGCAGCATGTGCAGATGAGACTCCTTGCCCGGCAGCTCGAAACCGCTGCAGCCGAGCAGGCAGTTGTATCCGTTTTTCTGCAGCTCGTTCTCTATATAGGAGACGGCTGAAGCCATATATAAATCAGTGATATCCGGCACGAGAATGCCGATGGAGTGAATGGTGCCCACGCCGAGGCCCTGGGCGAAAACATTGGGTGTGTAGCCGG
>JAFTFP010000247.1 GCA_017449485.1 Lachnospiraceae bacterium | reverse complement strand
CAATGAGCTGTACAGGACAATTCCCTGACTGACAGCTGTTCTGACAGCTTCAAGCAGAACCCGATTTTCGGAAACGCGGTCTGCCGGAATCAGCAGCACCAGTTCTTTTGTCCTCAGGTTCATCGCCTGACATACCGCCGCGCAGAGTGAGGAAACCGAGCCGCTTTCAGTTTCAATGACAGTCATGTCACTGCTCTCTGACTGCGGCAGCGATTCCGCTGAACCCTGCTCCGCGATGAACACCGTATGGATTTCCTCTTTTTCATGGGTTTCTGAAGACATCGTGGCAAACGGGGAAGTCCCGGTGTTCTGTAAATCTTCCTGATGCGGACACAGCGCATAGGCACGCATGGCGTCCTGTGCCTGCATTGTGTCCTCATATTCCAGATGCCAGACGCTTCTGCCGTCCGGCATCTCAAATGAGCCGATGACATGAGGCTGATCAGCCTCGTCAAGCCCGGAAGCGATAATAAGAAACCTGCTGGTTTCCGCAGCGGCGGAAGCTTCAGGGATCACAAAGGATGTGATAATCATTGCCGCTAGGCAGATCCAGAAAAATCTAAACCGTTTCATCTGAACCTCCGCCGATCCTGAACAGGACTGCCGCGATCAGAAGCGCCGCCAGGGAGGAGAAAGCGTATTCCCTGATATACTTTCTGTCGCCGGTTACGGCTGCCTGTTTCTTAACGCTGTTGCGCCAGGATACTCCGGCCGCTTTTTCATCACTGCCTTCTTTATGCAGAAGAACACTTTCGATCTTTCCGTTTGTGCCGGCAGTGACTTTCAGAATGTAAACTGTCTGATCCAGATGAATAAGAGGATCTTCACCCGCAGGCTGGTACAGCATATAGATAAATGTGCCCGGCTTTTCAAAGGCAATCGTAAGCTCGCCTTTTTCGCCATCCGCCAGTTCCATCAGGTTACTTTCAGGCAGCGGGGAGGAGGCCTGCTGCGCTTCGATGCACAATGTGCCTCCCTGCCCGATTTCAACCGGAACGGTGATCTGTTCATACAGCTGCGGCGGACTGAGTACCAGCATTGCGGCAGCCTGAATTGAAAGCAGACTGTTCATAATCCTCTCCTTTCAGCTTTTCCCGGATCATCGCGAACACTACAGTCCGTGCTGCCGTGTCCGGATACTGACAGGTGCTCATGGCAAGAATCCTGCCGCTCATGTCTGAGGGCCGGAAGTACATGGCACCTGTGTGAATAAACGTTCTTACCCTTTCATCATCACTGAGGCTGAAGACATCCGCTTCATAGGCGGAACATACAGCCACGGCGACGATTTCCAGGCGGTAAGAGTCATTGCCCGTATACAGGATTCCCTCCGGGTGGGAATCAAAGAAATCTTTTTCGAGATACTGATCAAGTGCACCGAACATCAGATGATGTTCCATGTGGTGGCCATAGATCAGCGAATAGGGATCCGTGAAGTCTCCGGCGCATCTGCTGTCAAGAAACAGCGAGCCGCTCAGGGAGAATTCACCGGCGGGATTCTTGTTTAGATATTCAAGATTGTCTTTTCCCTGCATCACCGGAGCGTCCACCCCTGCCCCTTCGAGGTACAGCCATCCGGCGGCATTTTCAGGAACCTGGATTTCTGAAAAGCCGCCGTCATGGGAGTACCCATTCCGGAAACGGAGGGTGGAATTGTCATATGCCTCACGGTACAGATAGACCGTGTCGGCAGCCGAATAAAGGCCAAGAGCCAGGACCAGAAGACAGACCAGTCTGGTAATCAGGTCAAAGACCCGGAGAATCATTTTCAGCAGTCGCATACATCTTCTGATCCCGCTTTATGCCTCAGCGCAGACGGT
>JAFTFP010000246.1 GCA_017449485.1 Lachnospiraceae bacterium | reverse complement strand
CTCTTCCGGCAGGAATACCACGCTGACATTGCTCAGCTCGATCCGCTCGATTGGCTGCTCCGGCAGTCCGTATGCGCAGACAAAGGATGCATCGGCGCCGGTGACTGTGACGTCTTTTATGACGATCGGCCCGATCGTAGGCGTCCTGTCATCCACGGGGTGCGGATTCTGATCCTGCACATAATCGCTGTGTCCGTCCGGATCACAGAAGTAGAACATATTGACGGTCATCGCCATGTGCACGTTGTTCATCCTGATGTTCTCAAACACCAGCCCGCCCAGGTAGGAGCGATCGCCGCGCCCGCGCCGGGTTTTGATCCGCACGCCGCGGTCCGTCCCGTCGAAGATGCAGCGGGTGATGTGTACGTTTTCCACGCCGCCGGCCACTTCGCTGCCGACCGTCACGCTGCCGTGTCCCCGCTCGAACAGGCAGTTGCGGATCTCCACGCCGTCCGTCCGCAGGAAATGATACCGGCTCATATAGAGCTTGCCGCTCTTGATCGCCACGCAGTCGTCGCCGACCGAAATCTTAGTCCCCAGCAGCAGCACGTAGCGGCAGCTCTCCGGATCAAAACCGTCTGTGTTCGGAGAATCCGACGGATTACAGATCGTCAGATTATAGAAGCTGATGTGGTCGCAGTAATACGGGTGCACCGTCCAGCACGGCGAATTGCGCACCGTCACGCCCTGCATCCGCACGTTCTGAGAATGGGCAATGAACACGGCATTCGGCCGCCACGCGATCCGGCGCACCTTGGCGTCTTCCCACCAGTCGCCGGCCTCTGCATTGCCGTCAATCACGCCGTCTCCGATGATATTCACGTCATGCAGACCGATGCCGGTGATCAGCGCAGCGAAGCTGTCCAACGGATTGCCTTCCCAGGTGCCGAAATTGTACTCACTCTTCTCGTCCGTGCCCTGCACCATACCGGGCAGAATCGGATAATGATTCCGGTCCGGATCGCCCAGCAGCACCGCGCCCTCGTCCAGCAGGAGCGTGATTTCGCTCTTTAAAAACAGCGGCAGCGTGAAATAGACGCCCTTCGGAACCCGGACGGTTCCCTGCGCCGGGCAGGCGTAGATCGCTGCCTGCAGCGCCGCCGTATCATTGCTTACGCCGTCACCCTTTGCACCGAAGGCGCGCACATTCAACAGCACGCTCTCATAGCTGGTGCGGAAATGCTTAGTCGCTTCCTCGCTTCCGCAGCGCACTGTAAGCGCATAGTCCGTGTCCGGCTGCAGCCCCTGAATGCTCAGCACATTCCGGGCATCCTCCAGGACAGGCTTTCCGTCAATCAGCACCTGAACCGGCTTGCCGCAGTACGGCACATCCCGATCCAGTTCGATGGTCACGCTTCGGCAAAATATGGCTCTGATTTCAAAATTCATGGTTTTCCCGCCTTATAGACTCTGAATCAGCCGCACTTACTCTGTGCGGACTTATTTCTCTCCGCTTCTGCGCAGAAGCTCTGTGTACGCCAGAATAAAGGGCGCCGTTCCCTTTGCCTCATTCTGTACCACCGGCTCATTGAAATAGTACGAGACAGAGCCGTCGCGGTGGTCTTTGCCGCCCAGGCCTCCCACCAGGCAGATGCCGCCCAGTCCCAGCGTGCCGTCCGGATTCTCAATCAGATAGCTCTGAGCGATGCCGTTGAACGCCTTCTCTCCCGCCGCAGCAAAGCGCTCGGGCAGATACTGTAGCCGCACGGCCTTCAGGAGTGCATAGGCGATCAATGCGGTGCCGGAGGTCTCCAGGTAGTTGCCCTTCACCTCTCCCGCGGCAAAGGTGTGATCCTCACAGAAGCTGTCCCGCGCGCTGCACAGCCCGTTCTCGCTGCAGGAAAGATCCGGCCGGTTGACGACCTGCCAGAACATGCCGCTCTCGTCCTGCACCTTCAGCAGGGACTCCGCCAGATCCTTCAGGATCTTCTGCAGATAACGGTATTCATAATACAGCGATTCGTCGATGGCCTCTGCCGTCTCCACCAGCGCGCAGATAAACCAACCGATCGCACGCAGCCAGAAATTGGCTGAGAGGCCGGTCTCCTTGTCCGCCCAGAACATGCTCCGGGACTCATCGTAGGCATGGAAATACAGGCCGGTCTTCGGGTCGCGCATGATCCGCTCCACATTTACAAACTGCCGGAAGCTGTCCTCGCAGCCCCGCATTTTGTTATAAAGCGTCTCGTAGCGCATATAGAACGGCTGCGCCATATACAGGCCATCCAGCCACACCTGGTACGGATAAATGTCCTTGTGCCAGAAATTCCCCTCGTTGGTGCGGGGCATGATATCCAGCTGATGCCGCACCGTGTCGATGGCACGGCGGTATTTTTCCTTCCCGGTCAGCCGGTACAGTGTAAACAGGTTGCTCGCCGTGTTGACATTGTCCAGATTCTTTTCTTCGGGATCATAGGTCCGGATCTGGCCATCCTCCTGGATGAACCAGTACACAAAGGCATCCGCGAAATCCAGATAGCGCTGCTCCCCTGTAAAATCATACAGGTTCAGAATCGCGCTGATCATACAGCCGTCGATATAATTCCACTTGTTCGGGCTGCCGGAACGGATTTTCTCCAGATTCCAGACCGGTGCTTCCGCACTGGAATTCGCCAGCAGATAATCAATATACTGCTGAATTCTGGTATTCATTTCATTGTTGATCATGTTTCAACCTCCTGCCTGGAATGCCGCATGAAAGTGCCTTACAGATTTCTGCAGCGCTCTGTGCCCTGCACTGATTACAGCATCAGATCCTCCAGGTACTTCCGGGCCGCCTCGGCATTCTCCGGCTTCGTGTCCTCCAGCGTCGCATGAATATACGGCTTGGTCTTCGCGAAACGGATGATCTCCTTATAGTCCATGACGCCGGTTCCGCAGGCCATGCTCTTCAGCTCGGGCTGCCCGTTCTCGTCCACGATCTCGCGGTAATCCTTCAGGTGAATCACCATGATTTCCTTCGCAAGCAGGTCCATCGCCTCGCCGATCACCTCGTCCCGCTGCGCCACATTATCCGGATGCAGCAGATTGACCGGGTCAAAAATAATCTGCAGGTTCGGCGAGCCGATCTCGTCGAGGACCTGCCGCGCCCGCTTCGCGTTCCATACAATATGTTTATAGACCGGCTCAATCGCCATGATGACGCCGTATTTCTCCGCGTCTTTAACGACCGGTCTTAAGTTTTCGATAAAAATGCGCAGCGCTTCTTCGCTGTGGCAGGCTTCCTTGTCATAGCGGTATGCCGCGTTCGGCGCACCGGTCTCAGTTCCGACTACGCCCGCGCCTAAAAGAGATGCGAAGCGCAGATGTGCGCGGTACATCTCCTGAATCTGCGAGAGCTTCTCCGGATCCGGATGTGCCAGATTCAGGTAGCAGCCCAGCACGGCCACATCCAGCCCCTTCTGCTCGAAGATGTGCCGCAGATGCATGGCATAGCCCGGTGTCAGCAGCCCCGGCGTCAGCGGGCATTCCTTGCTGCCTCCCGGCAGATCAATAACCTTCGACAATGCGATATGTGTGCAGGAAAAACCCTGCCGGCGGATCTCATCAATCCGCTGCTCAAACGGCAGCTCTGCCGTATCATGAAATCTTATTCCAAGCTGCATGATATTCTCCCCCCGTTGTAAATTTTCTGGCTGAGGCAAAATCCGGCACGCCGGCCATATTTTGCCTCCAGAAGGCATTATGCCTGATTGTTTCCTTCATCTGCGGCTGCTTCCGCCTCCGCGCGCTCCTCAAACATCTTCTTCAAGTTGTCTGCGGCTTCATCCACTGCCCTCTCCGCTTCCTCCTCGGACAGTGGCGCAGGTTCCTCCTGCTTCGGGATGTAGCGGTTGAATACGTTGATGTAGAAAACAGTCAGCAGATAAGTCAGAAGTCCGATGCCCAGATTCATCGTCCAGAAATTGACGGCGAAAACCGTTGTGACATTGAAGTACACCACTGCCCCGATGGAAATCAGGATCAGTGCGGTCTCCTTCAGATTTTTCAGCGGCAGGACAAAGGAATAGAGAATGGTCCGGCTGACAGGATTGACGAATTTGCTCTGAATGGCAAAGACATAGGACAGCGACATGACGTAAAACAAGGTCAGTGCCCAGGCCAGTCCCTGCAGGACCAGTCCGCCCGGCATGCCCGAGCGATTCCAGAAGATCAGGCTCACGGCCAGAAGTGCCCCGGCTGCCAGATAGATCAGCCAGATCGCCGTTGCCTGCTTGAAGTTCTCCTTAAAGGAGTGAAAAAAGTTCACGGTCGGGTATCCGTCGTCTGAGTGCAGCTTGCTGCAGCTGTAAATCAGAGCGGTTGTGGATGCACCGATCGTGATGATAGGTAAGCTGGTGGCCAACCATAAAATGTTGAGCCACCAGCAATAACCGATTTTGATAAAGAATCGAAATACCGGATTGTCCGGACTGAAAATGCTTTTTAGCATATCAACCTTTCACACCGCCTGCAGAAATACCTTCTACGAACTGATTCTGTGCTGCGAAGAAAACGATGATGCTCGGCAGGATCGAAATCAGTGACAGTGCCAGGATCTTGTTCCAGTTGAAGCCTGCATCCGAGTCCATGGACAGCTTGACGAAAATGGTTGCCGGATACTTCGCGGGCGTGTTGACATAAAGCAGCGGGCCCATGAAGTCGTTGGACGACCACATGAATTTGAACAGCGCGCAGGATACAATCGCGGGCATCAGCATCGGAACGATGATCTGCACCAGGGTCTGCATCACGTTACAGCCGTCGATCGAAGCTGCCTCTTCCAGATCCTTCGGAACGTTGCGCAGGAACTGAATCAGCATGAAGATGAAGTAGGTCTCTGTCGCGAACAGTGTCGGTACAACGAGCGGCAGGTACAGTCTGGAACCGATCCAGTTGAACTTGTTGAACATGATGTACTGCGGAACG
>JAFTFP010000245.1 GCA_017449485.1 Lachnospiraceae bacterium | reverse complement strand
TGAAAAGCAGGGCGTTGATCCTGAGGAATTTGCTTTCGGATGCCAGGTTGACGGTGATGCCGACAGTGTACGTCTGTGGTACTATGGCGGATCCACATCCAAACCCGGCACATCCGCGTCCACAACAGAAAGCTCTAAAGCACCGGAAGAAGAGACCATTCCTCTGAAATTCGGTGCGGAGAAGGTTATTCCCAGTTCGGATGATTATGTTGTCCGCGCGAAGACAACCGCGAAGACAGACAAAACCAAGTACGATAACTGGTTCAGCGCAGTCTATATTCCGTCCGCTGAAGAGTGGACGGAAGCGACACCACAGTCATCCTGAGAAGGTGCTGAAGGATGGAAAAAGACATTATGATCGGCGGCGTCAGCTGCCACTTCAAAACTTCTGCTGCTGTGCCGAGAATGTACCGGATTAAGTTCCGCCGCGACATTTTCACAGATCTTCAGTCGATCGACAAAGAGATCAAAAAGCAGGAGAAGCGAATCACCGAAATGGAAGAGATTGCCAAAGAGAGCGGACAGGAGTTTGACCGTTCCCAGTTTGACAGTGAGCTTCCCGTCGACACTCTCACGGTGTTCGAAAATATCGCATACATCATGCATAAGCACGGCGATAAGAGCCAGCCTGCAGATATTGACGAGTGGATTGAACAGTTTGAGACGTTCGACATTTATCTTATCTTCCCGGAAATCCTTGCTATGTGGACAGCTGAAAATGAGCAGACTTCCGTAGCAAAAAAAAAGAGCGAGCAATAGATCGTGATATGAATACCGCACTGTTTATGCTGAGATGCACGCAGTGCGGTATTTCAATCCGCGATCTGGAGCTGCTCAGCATCGGGATGGTAAACGACATGTTTATCGAAAAGAAAAACGATGAATATGACTATCCGGTCCTCGCGACACAGGAGGACATCGACAGATTGTGAGGTGAATTATGCCAAGCGGGAGAATTAAAGGAATCACGATCGAGCTCGACGGCAATGCCACGCATCTCGTATCTTCCTTTAAGGAAATCGACAGTCATCTGGCGAAAACACAGTCTGCCCTCAGAGACGTCAATAAACTGCTCAAGTTTGATCCGGCGAATGCGGAACTGCTCAGTCAGAAACAGAAGCTTCTCGCGTCCTCGATCGAGGATACAAAGAAAAAACTGGACACTCTTAAAGAAGCAGACAAGCAGGCAAAGCAGCAGCTGGCAAACGGCGAAATGGGGCAGGCTGAATATGATGCTCTGCAGCGTGAGATCATCGATACAGAGCAGAAGCTGAAGAGCCTTGAAGAACAGGCGAAGAAAATGCCGACTGCCTTCCAGGCGGCAATGAGCGCGGCCGGCAAGAAGATCAGCGAAACAGGCGACAAAATTAAATCTTTCGGTGACTCCATGACCAAGCAGGTCACGGCCCCGATCGTTGCCGTCGGTACCGCTTCGCTCGCCGCATTCAATGAAGTCGACAAAGGCATGGATATCGTGCTGCAGAAGACCGGGGCGTCCGGTGAGGCGCTGGAAGACATGGAGAACGCTGTCAAGAAGATAGCGAAAACCATTCCTACCAGCTTCGAAACGGCCGGCACCGCAGTCGGCGAAGTAAACACCAGATTCGGATTAGTCGGCGAAGAGCTTGAAGATCTGTCAACACGGTTTATTAAGTTTGCGGACCTGAACAGCACCGACGTAAACAATTCGATTGACATGGTCCAGAAGTCACTGGCGGCTTTCGGCAAAGGTTCGGAATCAGCTGGTCATCTGCTTGACGTGATGAACAAAGTCGGCCAGGACACCGGCGTCAGCATGGACTCTCTTTCCAGCAGTCTTGTGGCGAACGCCGCGGCTCTGCAGGAGATGGGCCTGTCCATGGACGACTCTGTCGTGTTCATGGGACAGCTCGAGAAATCGGGAGCGTCCGCCGACACCGTTCTTTCAGGCCTGAGAAAAGCCATGAAGAACTCAGCGGCAGAAGGCAAAGACATGAACACAGCGCTCGCCGAACTTCAGGATTCTATTCTTAACGGGACGGATTCGATGGACGGCCTCACCGCTGCCTATGATCTTTTCGGCAAATCCGGCGATATGGTCTATGCTGCCATTCAGAACGGCACACTTGACTTCAATAACCTGAGCGGAGCCGCGCTTGACTGCGAGGGATCAGTCACGAGCACCTACGAAAATATGTCCGATGCAAGCGAGCGGTTCCAGACGGTGCTCAATGCGGTGATGGAGCTCGGATACGAGATCGGCGAGGCGCTTATGCCCACGATCCAGCAGGTGATTGAACAGATTCTTCCGGTCATCCAGGGGCTTATCGATAAATGGAACTCTCTCTCTCCGGAAATGCAGCAGTTCATCATCAAAGCGGCACTGGTGGTCGCGGCGATCGGCCCCGTTGTAAGCGCGATCGGTAGTGTGATCTCGATCATTGGCTCGGCAGTCGGCGCGTTTGGAACTGTGGTCAGTTTCCTGGGCGGTCCTCTTACGATCGCGATTGGTGCCGCCATCGCTCTGGGCGTCGCTTTGTATAAAAACTGGGACACGGTCAAAACAAAAGCCGGCGAACTTGCGCAGTCCGTTAAACAGAAGTTTGACGATATCAAAAACGGGATCACCGAGAAAATTGAAACAGCGAAAGAGAAAGTCAGCAGCGCGATCGAGAAGATCAAAGGATTCTTTAACTTTACGTGGTCGCTGCCTAAGCTGAAGATGCCTCACATCTCAATCAGTGGATCTTTCTCGCTGATGCCGCCGAAGGTTCCGAAGTTCAGCATCGACTGGTACAAGAAAGCCATGGACAACGCCATGATCCTCGACGGTGCGCAGATCTTCGGAATGATGAACGGCCAGCTTCTCGGCGGCGGCGAAGCCGGCAAGGAAATGGTCGTCGGTCAGCAGTCCATGATGGACATGATCAAAGACGCTACTTCCCAGAGCTTCGGATCGCTTACAGGAACAATCACATCAGCTGCGAGGTCACTGTTGAATGTGATGGTTGAATACTTCCCGCAGTTCGCAAACATGCAGATGGTAACTGATACAGGCGCACTTGTGGGCGAGTTGAAGTATGGGATGGATGCTGAACTTGGAAAAATGTCTGGGCACAAAGAGAGGAATCACTGATGGCTGAATACAAGAAATATGTCGCTCACGGAATTACTCTCGGGAATATTCACACATGGCGGGACTGGCGGATTGTTCCGACATCCCGCCCAGTGTTCAATCCGCCGGATCCGAAGATCATGATGATTGATATTCCAGGCGCTGACGATGTCATTGATATGACAGAGACGCTCACTGGGCAGGTTCATTACAACAGGAGAAAAGGATCATGGGAATTCCTCGTGCAGAATAAGCTTGAATGGAGCGAAGTTTACTCCACGATCCTTGACTACCTCCATGGGCAGGATTTAAAAGCTGTACTGGATGACGATCCTCAGTATTTCTATCATGGACGTTTCAGTGTCAACGAATGGAAATCAGATCCGATGAATTCGAAGATCGTGATCGACTATAACGTCGATCCGTATAAGTATGAAATGTTCAGCAGCCTTGAACCATGGCTCTGGGATCCATTCGATTTCAGCACAGGAATTATCCGCGAATATGCAGATATCAGGGTCGAGGGAGAACTCGATCTGACGATAATCGGGCTCAGAAAGCCGATTGTTCCTGTGATCACAATTTCCGCAGACAGCAGTGCAGTCATGAAAGTGTATTATGGCAATTCACTCACTCCTGTTGAACTTCCCGCCGGATCCAGCAGCAGGGTACTTAACATCGTCATTAAAGAGGGCGTGAATACGCTGCGCTTTATCGGTTATGGTACGGTGTCGATTGATTACCGAGGAGGACGGCTGTAATGTATATGATCCTCGCCAACGATACTGTGCTGTGGGATCCTGTTCTCAGTTCAGAAGGTTACTCAATAGTATCGCCGCGCCTGGATGTTGGGCTCAATAAAGCGGGATCATTGAGCTTCACAATGCCGCCGGGCCATCCTCTCTATAATTCGATTCAGAACTTGCAGATGACAGAATATAATTAGCCATTTCGAATTCTTGTTTCGCAATTTTCTTTAATGGCGATTCCTGCGACAAGGATAGAATCATTTTAGAGACATTGTATAGTACCTGATAAGATATTTCCATTGCGTGTCGTTAAATTAAAACATTTATACTACCCATTATCATTCCAAGTAAAGCACCAAACCATACAATAGCCTTAAGTTCCTTGTCCATGACTTGGAAAATTAGTTTCTCAGTCTCGTTAACATCCATCTCGTTAATCCTTTCTCTGACTATCTTGGCAATATCAACAGATTCAAGAATACGAGGAAGATGTTCAGAGATAATAGTCCGATAAACAGACTCAACTGTTTTCACGATTTGTTTTATCTGTTCATCTTTTCCCTCGAGCAGTTTTGCTACAGGGGTATTCATAAAGGTCTGAGCTTCATTACCTATCATATTGGAAACAATCTCAGCCCCATTCTTCTGCAACATTCCGTTGATGTTGTTAGCCAACATATTTTCAGCAGGTTCCCTCAGCAAAGAGAAGAACTTGCCCAAAATGCTTCCACCAAACATCGTTGCTGCCGCTGCCTTAATGCCACCAAGCCCACCAGCTAATCCACTAAGGATTTCTGTAGGATCCATAGCTTTCATCT
>JAFTFP010000244.1 GCA_017449485.1 Lachnospiraceae bacterium | reverse complement strand
GGAGCCTGCAGCTGATCGGTGATACGCCATACTGGACAGATGTCACCTATGGCGACCCGATCAACGAGGACGGGACCCCCGGCAGCCAGCTGCTTTACGATTATCTGTGCGTGCCGGATAAACTTGTATCAAAACATGTAATTCAGAACGAGCCGGCTTTTTCCTACCCTTCGTGTACGGATGGCAGTTTGTTTTACTATGCGGATGGTGCAGTTGTATTAGATCCGTACAGCGCAGAGACAGCAGTGGAGGCTGTGGCGGCAGCGGCAGATGCAGGTACAGATGCCCTTTCGGCAGGGGAGAAGGCGGAGGTTCATTTCATGTTTAATTACCGGCAGGATTTTGACCGGATGTTGATGGACCAGGCAGATCGGAATTCGGGGCTCTGGAGCAGCATGTCAGAGCGGCTTCTGGCTCATCCGGTACTCTCGGCAACCGGATACAGCGGGGAGTATCAGTATCAGGACGAGCCCATGCACATCACCTTCGATTTCTACAGGCAGTGAGTGCAGGCAGGTGCGGCAATTGTGAGTTGTAATCGTGTGACACGATCAATCAGACATTCAGGAGGAGCGGCATGACAGCTTCTGCAGGAAAAATCAGACGAATCTTCGCGGCGATCCTGGCGCTGGCCCTGGCCTTTGTGCTGGCGGCGGGCGGTATCTCTTCAGTGCCCGCAGAGGCGGCACAGGCGAAGGGGCGCGATATCTATCTGGTCTATGACGACTCCGGCAGTATGAGCAGCGGCACACTGGTTCGCTGGAGTCAGGCCAAATATGCAATGGAAGTGTTTACAGCTCTTATGGGGGAGGGTGACACGATGACCATCTTCCCCATGAGCGAGAATGAGAACGGCGGAAACGGCTCTGTATCGGTGCGGGGCTCTGACTCGAATCGTGTCCGGAACGTGCACGAAATGAGCTTCGGCAATGGCAACACGCCCTCTCTGGCCGTGCAGAATGCGATGAATGCGGCGCTGGCCGCGCCGAGTACCAATGAGCGGTGGGTTGTTGTGCTGACGGACGGTGAGTTTGATGATCATAACAATGATCATGGCGCTCTGGGTATGAGTCTGGTTCAGGGCTACCTGGATCAGTGCAATGCCGCGGGCATTAAAACTGCCTATCTGGCAATCGGCGATGCGGCGCTGCTGGCCAATGCCAATCCGGCAGCAGGTGCCTATGCGGAGCGGGCGGAAGATAACAGCGTCAGTATCCTGCAGAAAATCACTGCGATCGCGAATCAGATCTTCCAGCACCAGGTCGTGCCGGGCTCCCGGATTCAGGAAGGCGGGAGAACTGCTAAGCTTGCCATAGACATTCCCACGGATCAGCTGATCATCTTCGCGCAGGGCGATGCTGTAGAACTGGGGACAGTCAAGCTGAACGGCAAGCGGATCGACGGTACTTTCCAGCGGGTTCTGTATCCGGATGATCCCGTCCTGTATCCGAAGACCAATGCGGCAGTTGATACATCCCTGAAGGGCGTGATCATGACCTGCGATGCCGGACAGGAGCCCTTTGAGGACGGCACCTTTGAAGTGGAAATTTCCGGTGCCTCAACGGTTGAGTATTATATCACCGCGGGTGTGGACGTGGTCTGCGAACTGTCCCAGGACGGAAAGCCGGTCGAGGACGGAAAGAATATCGGCGCCGGAAAATATGATTATAAGACGAAGTACAAAAGCCGGAAAACCGGGCAGGAAATCACATCGGATCTGCTGCCCGCTGACGACAGCCGTTTCTATGTCCGCGTGGAAAATAATGGGCAGGTGATTGTGGACAAGGCCGGTTCGGAGGGTTCCTTCGAGGTGAAGGAGGGCAATTGTGTGATCGACACGGTGGCTCAGCTCCCCGGCGATGTGGTCAAGACTTCGCACCTGGAGATGACCATCGAGCCGCCCATGACCAACCTGGAGATGTCCTTCGAGATGCCGGATGGCGGCTACAGCCTGGTCACGCTGGCAGGAGAGCCTCAGCCTGTAAAGGTTCGTATCCGGGATCAGGAAAAGGGTGCGCTAAGTGCACAGCAGTGGGAAGCATTGCAGGTGCAGGCACAGGAACAGGACGGACTCATCTGGAAGGTGGAGAAGAGCCCGGAAATCGGAACGCTCCTGGTGACGCCGGCACCGAAGGATCCGGATGTCTCGAAGCTGAAGATCAGGAAGGGGGCCACTAAGCTCATACTGACTGCTTCCGTGGACGATCCTGCAATGCACGCTTCCGGAGAGAAAACCGCAGAGATCCCGATCGATGAAAACCGGCAGGTTCAGCTGAAAGTTACGCTCGCAGAGCCCTCCGGCCCCTATGACCTGAATGCTTTTTATGAGGGACAGCCGTGGACCGGTCTTGCGGCGAGAGTGGAGAAAATTGATCCGGTGTCCGGCGCAGCCGTCCCGCTGACCCAGGCGGAGTGGGATGCTCTGAATCTGAAATCAGACTGCAATAAGCGGCTGAGCCTCGAGATGACAAAGGGGAAGGAAATCGGGGAGATTCAGATCACGCCTCAGCCCATTCTGGGCGGAAAGCTCAGCGGCTTGCTGTGGACCTCGCACGGGGACATGACGATCACGCTCGTGGCGAAGGAGGAGATGCGCGGCCTGCAGTACGAGGGCAGCGGGCAGACAGGAGTCACGGTGATCGGTCTGACCTGGCTGAACCTGTTAAAGCTCCTGTGGCCGTTCCTGCTGAGGCTGGCGATTTTCCTGTTCATTCTGATCGGCGAACTGCGAAAGCCCCGGATACCGCGCCGCGGTATGAATCCCACCTGCTACTTTATCTCCGAGGAGGGGCAGAAACTGGCCAATCAGAAACGGCGGATTGATAAAGATTTCCTGTCGGTCATCATTCCTTACGTTGCAGAGAAGGCAGTGGTCCGATGCAGCGACAGCCGGTTCCAGTGCAACTTCCCGAACCTGGAGATCAAGGCTGTGACCGGCCGTACCTTCCAGGTCATGAATAAGAATCTGCCGCTGGGGCGGATGAAGATCAATAAGAAATTCTTCAAGACGATGGAGGATGTTCAGGCACAGCGGTTTGCCTACAACGGCTTTGTCATTGCCTCCTACGATCAGAACGACGATATGGAGAAGGGTAAGTTCACCTTCTATTACAAGGACAACGCGCAGAAACGCAAGACTATGCGACGCAGAAGATAAAGAGACGCAGAAGATAAAGGACACAGACAACATAGACGGATTCAGATTAACTTCGTAATAAACGAAACGGCAGCAGCGAAAACATAAGATGGGAGGAGAAACATGAGCGCACCTACATTGT
>JAFTFP010000243.1 GCA_017449485.1 Lachnospiraceae bacterium | reverse complement strand
GATGCCGATATCGCTCATGTTGATGGCGCGCTCAATATCCCGCAGAAGCTTCTTGTCCCAGGGAGCAATCTGAATAATCCGCGCCTCCGGGATCGAGATGTTTCCGACGCCCTGAATCGGTGTGGGCGTTCCGTAGTAATCTACGCGGATCTTATCCAGAACGTGCGGATTCGCCCGTCCGGCGCGCACCGTCTGCAGATCCTGCTCAAGGATCTCGATGGTCTTGTTCATCTTCTCCTCATACGGCTTGATTCTTTCATTCATTTTCGTTTACCCCTTTCTCCCTGTTGCTTTTTCACGTGTCAGCCGGCTTTTAAGTCAGTCGACCGTGATCACTGTTCCGTTAAAGCTGCCGCTGGCAGCGCTGATAATTCCATCTTCCTCCAGCAATGAGAAAACTCTCATGGGCATATGATTGTCCCTGGCCAGGATCGATGCGGTCATGTCCACCGCCTGCAGATTCTGATCAATCACATCCTGAATGGAAAGCTTGTCGTAACGCCTGGCCGCCGGATTGACTGCCGGGTCGCTGTCATAGATTCCGTCGATATTCTTCGCCATCAGAATTGCCTCGGCATCAATTTCCACTGCCCTGAGCACCACGCCGGTATCGGTGGAGAAATATGGGTTGCCGGTGCCGCCTGCAAAGAAGACCACCTTCCTGTTTGCGAAGCATTCATTGGCGAGATCCTTCGAAAACAGCTTCGTAAAGGCTCCGACCGCAAACGGTGTCAGCACCTCCGTCTCCATGCCCTCTGTCCGGAAAACCTCAGACACATAGATGCAGTTCATTACCGTCGCCAGCATGCCGATCTGATCGGATTTTACGCGGTCGATCTCGTTTCCGGTGCGGCCTCTCCAGAAATTTCCGCCGCCGATCACAATGCCGATCTCGTCTCCGCGGTCTACCAGTGCCTTTACCTGGGCCGCGACCATGCGGACCGTATCCAGATCAAAACCTCTTTTCTTCTCTCCTGCCAGTGCTTCTCCGGAGAGCTTCAGTACCAGTCTGCTCATATTCTGTATCCTCTCTGCCGGACTCCTGCTGTATTCTGCTTCTGATCGCTCGATTTAAGATTATTCCGGCTCTGTATCATGATACCATATCGGCCCCGCGGCGGGTAGATGAAAATCGCCGTCCCGGTCCGGGACGGCGATCTGTTTTATGAGTCTGTCAGGACTCCATCTTAGCTTTTTCACTGAATTTGGCGCGTTTGCGCAGGGTCGGATCCATAATCTTTTTCCGGATTCTAAGATGATTCGGTGTTACCTCCAGCAGCTCGTCCGAATCAATGAATTCAATACACTGCTCCAGCGACATGATCCGCGGCGGCACCAGGCGCAGCGCATCATCAGAACCGGATGCCCGGGTATTGGTCAGATGCTTCATCTTACAGACGTTCACTTCGATATCTTCCGACTTCGGACTGATACCCACGACCATGCCGGAGTAAACCTCTTCGCCGGGTCCGATGAACAGATCACCGCGCTCCTGTGCATTGAACAGGCCGTAGGTCACGGCAGTTCCGGTTTCAAAGGCAATCAGCGAGCCCGTCTTGCGGTAGCTGATTTCTCCCTTGAACGGTGCGTAGCCGGTAAAGATCGTATTCATGATGCCGTTCCCTTTGGTGTCCGTCATAAAGTCACCGCGGTAACCGATCAGGCCTCTTGAGGGAATGTTGAACTCCAGACGCGTGTAGCCGCCGTTCGCAGCGCCCATATTGACCAGCTCACCCTTCCGCTCTCCCAGCTTCTGGATGACATTGCCGGCAAATTCCTCCGGGACATCGATCAGGCACTGCTCCATCGGCTCGAGGAGCTTGCCATTCTCATCCTTGTGATAAATGACTTCCGCCTTGCTGACTGCAAACTCATAGCCTTCGCGGCGCATGGTCTCAATCAGAACAGACAGATGCAGCTCACCGCGGCCGGACACCTTGAAGGCGTCTGTGGAATCTGTGTCCTCCACGCGCAGCGAAACGTCGGTGTTCAGCTCGCGGTAGAGACGATCGCGCAGGTGACGGCTGGTGACATACTTGCCGTCCTTGCCCGCCAGCGGAGAATCATTGACGTTGAAGGTCATGGAGATGGTCGGCTCAGAGATCTTCTGGAACGGAATGGCCTGCACGGCATCCGGCGAACACAGTGTGTCTCCGATGTGCAGATCATCAATTCCGGAAATGGCGACAATCGATCCGATGCCCGCCTCCTGCACCTCGACCTTGCCCAGGCCTTCAAACTCATACAGTTTGGATACCTTGACCTTGCGGCGCTTATCCGGGTCGTGATGATTGACGATCACAGCCTCCTGTCCCACACGAATGCTGCCGTTATCCACCTTTCCGACACCGATCCGGCCCACATATTCATTATAGTCGATGGTGCTGATCAGCATCTGCGTGCCGGCTTCCGGATCGCCCTCCGGCGCCGGGATGTAATCAATAATGGTCTCAAAAAGCGGCTTCATGGAAACACCCGGGCTGCCCAGATCCAGTGTGGCAATGCCGGATTTTGCCGAAGCAAACACGAAGGGGCAGTCGAGCTGCTCATCGCTTGCGCCCAGATCCATCAGGAGCTCGAGCACCTCATCAATGACCTGCGTGGGCCGTGCGCCGGGGCGGTCGATCTTATTGATGCAGACGATGACCGGCAGTCCCAGTTCCATCGCCTTGGACAGAACGAAGCGGGTCTGCGGCATGGGGCCTTCGAAGGCATCCACCACCAGAATGACGCCGTTGACCATCTTGAGTACGCGTTCCACCTCGCCGCCGAAATCCGCGTGGCCGGGTGTGTCAATGATGTTGATCTTGATTCCGTTATAATAGACGGCTGTGTTCTTGGACAGGATCGTTATGCCCCGCTCCCGTTCCAGATCGTTGGAGTCCATGACCCGGTCCACGACCTCCTGATTGGCGCGGAAAATACCGCTCTGACGGAGCAGGCCGTCCACCAGGGTGGTCTTGCCGTGGTCGACATGGGCAATGATCGCTACGTTACGTACATCTTCTCTTTTCTGATTCATAAATAATCCTTTGTATATCTTTATATAAACAATTTCTGCACTTCCGGATTGATCAGGCCGGCTTTCTGCAGGCATTGCTCAGTATCCTTGTGCTACACCGCAATGTGCAGAAGCTGTACCGCTATCATAAAATAGACCGTCAGCGAAATCGCGTCAACTATCGTTGTAATAAAAGGTGATGCCATGACAGCGGGGTCAAAGCCGACCCGGTCCGCAAAAAGCGGCAGGCAGCAGCCGATGACCTTGGCGATCAGGACGACAAATACCAGCGTGATGCAGACCACGGCCGCTACTGCGAGCGGAATCCGGTCGACCACCAGCAGCTTGACAAAATTGCAGGCTGACAGCGTGATGCCGCACAGCAAGGCAACCCGTATCTCCTTCCAGAACGCCTTCGGCAGTTCCGAAAACTCCACTTCGCCGAGCGAAATACCACGGATCACGGAAACAGATGCCTGGGAGCCGGCATTTCCGCCGGTGTCCATCAGCATGGGAATGTAAGCTGTCAGGATCACATAGGTTGACAGCGCGTCCTCAAAGCGGGTGATGATGGCACCTGTGAAGGTGGCGGAAATCATGAGAAACAGCAGCCAGGGAATGCGCTTCTTAAAGGTCTCGAACACACCGGTTCTGAAATACGGCTTGTCCGAAGGCAGGATAGCTGCCATCTTTTCGATATCCTCCGTCGCCTCTTCCTGGATGATATCGACCACATCGTCGATGGTGATGATACCGACCATCCGGTCTTCCTGATCCACGACCGGAAGCACGGTGAAGTCGTATTTCTGGAACATCCGCGCGGCTTCTTCCTGGTCGGTGTCTGTCCGGATCTTCACCACGTTTTCATGCATGATGTCGCCGATCAGATCATCCTCGTCCCGGATCAGGAGAGTTCGCAGCGCCACAGTGCCTACCAGCACCCGCTGCTGGTCCAGTACATAGCAGACATTGACCGTCTCGGAGTCCAGCCCGATCCGGCGGATGCGCTCGATGGCATCGCTGACCGTCATCTGCTCCTTCAGGTCCATATACTCGACCGTCATGATCGAGCCTGCGGAATCCTCCGGATAGCGCAGCAGATGATTGATGTCCGCGCGGGTGTCCGGGCGGGCATTGGCCAGAATCTTCTTGACGACGTTCGCCGGCATCTCCTCCAGGAGGTCCGTCGCATCGTCGGCCATCAGGTTATCAATAATGTTGGAAGCTTCCTTATCTGACAGAGATTGAATGATATACTGCTGTATATCAAGTTCCAGATTAGCGAAGACATCTGCGGCGATGCTCTTAGGCAGGACCCGGAACATCTTCAGGGTGTCCTCGTCCTCCATCTCATCCATTACCGCAGCCACGTCTGCCGTCTGCATTTCCGCACAGGCCTGACGAAGTCTTGTGTACTGCTTGTTTTTCAGCAGGTCAAGAAGCAGCTCCTCGTTCTTCTGCTCGAGCTCTTTTTCTTCCATATTGCGGCTCCTTTCTACTCAGGTGATTCTGCATACTCTGACTTCGGGGCAGAGGATTGTCCGTACTGCAACCGGATTTCTTCATGCACAACCACCTCCTTTCAAAAGCTTCTTCCGCAAAATGTGGCGTCAGCTGTTTCCTGTCTGCTTTTACTGTTTTCTTATGTGCTCTGCAATTTTAATGCCAATCGAATCCCGGGTCAACCGTTTTTAAGCTCAGACAGCATAGTCTCCGTATGAAAGCGTATCCATGGCAATTCTTCCCGCCGTCAGCTCCATCAGATCCGAACGGATCTGCTCTTCCATTTCTTTCCGGACCACCAGCGTCAGGCATACCTTATCAGAGAAATCCTCCGAATCAACACGAAGGCTCTGTTCTCCAATATAATATTTCACCGGGTTATAAAGCCCGTAATCCATACTCACCGACAGAACTGCGCAGCAGGTCATCTCACTCAAGGCAGCCGCAGCCACCGCCTCCTGAGCAGCCTGCGTGTACGCCCGGACCAATCCGCCTGTTCCCAGAAGGGTTCCGCCGAAATAGCGGATCACCGTGATCAGGCAGTTCTGAAGACCGCTGCCCTCTATGACCGAAAGAATCGGGCGCCCGGCTGTCCCCTGCGGCTCCCCGTCATCGGATGCGCGCATGAGTGCTGCCCCGCCGCTGCTGTTTCGTATAATATAGGCGCTGCACACATGCCTCGCGTCATAGTGTTCCTTCCTCAGCGCTGCAATTTTCTCTGCGGCCTCTTCCTCAGAAAACACCGCGCAGGCTTCCCCCAGAAACCGGGAGTTTTTGACTTCAATTTCACACCTGCCCGGGCGGGCAATCTCCAGAAACCCCATCTGTTTTGTTTCCTCTTTAGTTTGTGCTATAATAAAATGATTTATTATGAGCAGCGGACAAGTTCCGCACTCAGTATATCATAAAGAACCGGAAGGTACAGTCGGCACTGCAGATGAATAATTACGGTAAATACGGATTAAAGCGTCTGGACCGCGTCCTCTCTTCCAGAGCGGAACGGCGTTTTCACAAATTGAATATTATCATTTCCGCTCTGATCATTATCGCTGTGATGGGCGCCATCTCTCTCGCACTGCATTTCGGTGTGGGCGTATTTCAAGGCGTTCTGGCCTCTGCGCCGGATATCAGCACCATCAACGTCACGCCGAGCGGCTATTCCACCTTTGTGTACGATACGAAAGGCCGTCAGACTGCCAAGCTGGTCTCCACCGATGCAAACCGTATTCCAGTCGCCCTCTCCCAGGTTCCTGAAAATCTGCAGCACGCCTTTGTAGCCATCGAGGATGAGCGTTTCTATGAGCATCACGGTATCGATATTTACGGCATTATCCGCGCAGGCTTCCGCGGTCTCTCGGAGGGCAGCTTTGATCAGGGCGCTTCGACCATTACGCAGCAGCTGCTGAAAAACAGCGTCTTTGTCGGATGGACGAATGAGTCCTTCCAGGAATCAGTGAAGCGTAAGGTGCAGGAATGGTATCTGGCCATTGAGCTGGAAAAAGAGATGACCAAGGATGAAATTCTTATCAATTATCTCAACACCATCAACCTGGGTCACAACACGCTCGGCGTACAGGCAGCTTCCCAGCGCTAT
>JAFTFP010000025.1 GCA_017449485.1 Lachnospiraceae bacterium | reverse complement strand
TTTGACAAGAAGGCAAAAGCATGAAGAAGAAAACAACCGCTTTTTTCTGTCAGGAATGCGGCTATGAATCCGCCAAGTGGGTGGGGCAGTGCCCCGCCTGCAAGGCCTGGAACAGTATGGTAGAGGAGCCGGTCAAAATCACGCCGGCCGGCAGCTCTCTTTCTGCCGCAGCATATTCCGGCGGACTCTCCGCGGGCTTGTCCGACGCCGGCGCGGGAGGAGGCGGGAGAACCCTCCAGCCTGTGCCGCTCTCTGAAGTCGGCGATGTAAGCGAGAAGCGCATGGCGACCGGCTTTGCTGAGCTGGACCGGGTTCTGGGCGGCGGTATCGTCGCGGGCTCCATGATCCTGGTGGGCGGCGACCCCGGCATCGGCAAATCAACGCTGCTGCTGCAGGCGGCGCGCAATCTCGCAGAGGCGGGGCACAGCGTACTGTACGTGTCCGGCGAGGAATCACTGCATCAGATCAAGCTGCGGGCGCAGCGGATCGGTTCGATCCGGGATGATCTGAAGTTTCTGTGTGAGACGGATCTGGACGCCATCGCCCAGACCCTGCTCGCTTTCAAGCCGGAGATCGTCATCATCGACTCGATTCAGACCATGTACAATTCCTCCGTGCAGGCGGCGCCCGGCAGTGTCTCCCAGGTCCGGGAGACTACCGGAATCCTGATGCGGCTGGCCAAGGAGACCGGCATCACTTTCTTTATCATCGGTCACGTGACCAAGGAGGGAACCGTCGCCGGACCGCGGGTGCTGGAGCATATGGTGGATACGGTGCTCTACTTCGAAGGAGACCGCTATGCCTCCTACCGGATTCTGCGCGGGGTAAAGAACCGCTTTGGCTCAACCAACGAGATCGGAATTTTCGAGATGAGGCAGGAGGGACTCGCTGAAGTACCGAATCCATCGGAATACATGCTGGCGGGGCGGCCTGTCGGCGCGAGCGGCTCAGTGGTCACCTGTTCTATGGAGGGTACCCGCCCGGTGCTGACCGAGGTGCAGGCACTGGTCACCAAGACCGCCTACGGCTTTGCCAAGCGACAGGCGATCGGAACAGATTACAACCGGGTGAGCCTGCTGATGGCCGTGCTGGAAAAACGTCTGAACATGCCTTTGTCGGAGTATGACGCCTATGTCAATCTGGCCGGCGGCATCCGCCAGACGGAGCCGGCGCTGGACTTGGGGATAGCGCTGGCGATCCTCTCCAGCTATCGCAATCGCCCTATAGATGATACAATAATAGCGTTCGGAGAGATCGGCCTTTCCGGGGAAATCCGGGCTGTCTCCATGGCGGAGCAGCGCGTCCAGGAGGCCGCGAAAATGGGCTTTAAGACCTGTATTCTTCCGAAAAGCTGTCTGAAAAACATCAAATCGGTCGGCGGCATGCAGCTGATCGGCGTGTCCGGTATGAAGGAAGTACTTGATGTGCTGTGAGAAAGGAGAATCCTATGGAAGTCGAGAGCATGAGAGATGATCGGGACGACGAGCGGTACGGAGGGAAGGGAACCCTGCGGTATAAGGAGCGCAAGCGCTGGGCTCTTTTCGGCCTTCCTTTTACCTTCACAGTTTACCGCTTCTACGACAATGACCTGCAGATCACCAGCGGTCTGTTCAATATCAAGGAGCAGGACTGCTACATGTACCGCATCAGTGATGTCCAGCTGAACAGATCGTTTTTCCAGAGAATGTTCGGTCTGGGCACCATCACGTGCTATACCTCGGATGTGACGAACAAGACGCTGGTCGTAAAGAACATCCGGCATGCACAGAAGATCAAGGACTTCATCTATAAGGCTTCCGAGGAGTGCAAGCTGCGCCGCCGCACCATCAATATGCAGAATGTCGGCGCACATCTGGAGGACGCAGATTTTGACGATCTGCTTCAGTAAGCGTTCATAATCTGATCAGGACAGTAGATTTCATACTTTACGAAGGGAGGACGGCACATGAAAAAGAAACTGGCAGTATTGTTATGCGCGGGATTGCTTCTTGGCGGCTGCGCAGCCCCGGCGGCACAGAGTGTACCGGCTGAAGACATTTCGAAGGCTTCGCCGTCCGCCGAGGTGACAGAGGAACCTGCGGAAGAGACAGCAGAAGAAGCGGCAGAAGAACCTGAAGAAGAGGCAGCAGCTGCGGAAGAACCTGCGGAGGAGACAGCAGAAGAAGCGGCTTCTGAAGTGACACCGTTAGACCGTCCGATGCTGCTGAGCCGGCTTGCGGAGGAGACGTCGGCAGGAGAAGAGCCGGCAGATACGATCATCCCCAGCGTCGCAGAATATACCATTGAACCGGATTTTTCCAACGTCATCAATGCAGAGGCGTTTTCATACATGCCTGAAGGGCTCTTCGAGAGCCTGATGGAGAATGGCTTTGCCGTGGGGGCTGAAAACGGGCACGAGTTTTTTGAGATCTACGAAAACAACCGGTACGGCCAGTATCCGAACTTTGTGACCGTCGATTCCATGCTGCACACCTATCACCTGTATTTTGCCCACCTGCTTCGCCAGACGGAGAAGAAGGATCTGGTCTACCGTCTGGAATCCATCGGTACGGATATGCTGGAAAACAGCATTGCGCAGGCGGCAGCCCTCAAGGGAACCGAGTGGGAAGACGCAGCCCTGATGAACGAAGCGTTCTTCGCGGTGGGCGTAAGTCTGCTGAATCCGGAGACGGAAATTCCGGAGGAAGTCCGCGAAGCCGCGGCGGCGGAACTCACCCTGATCGATGAGCAGGATAAAATCGCCGTATCTCCGATGTTTGATGAATACGAGGATTACACCCAGTACAAGCCCCGCGGCTATTACGAGGGCGATGAGGCGCTCGAGAAATACTTCCGGGCGATGATGTGGTATGGCCGGCGGAATTTCATTCAGAGCAGCGAACTGACTGACCGGGCAGCGCTGCTGATGTGTCTGTCACTGGACAACGGGCCGAAGGAGGACTGGGAGGCCTTGTATGCGGTCACCTCCTTCTTTGCCGGGACCAGCGATGACAATGGATACTGCGAGTACCTGCCGCTGATCGAAGCAGCCTATGGCAGCCTGCCGGATGTGGAAGATCTGCCCGGCACGGAGAAGGAATTTGCAGCTTTCCACAAGCTGACCGGCGAGCTGGCTCCGCCCGCGATCAATTCTGTTCCGATGGATGACGATGAGGGCAGGACCGATAAGGCCGAAGTCAACAAGGGCTTCCGGTTTATCGGACAGCGCTTCACGCTGGACGCGGCGATTTTCCAGCAGGTCTGCTACAGCAAAGTAAAGAAGAATGACCGGGAGGAGAAGCGCCTTCTGCCGACCGCGCTGGATGTCCCGGCGGCCATGGGCTCGGAGACGGCTTTGGAGATCATCCGTGAGGAAGGCATGGCGGATTACCCGAACTATGAGGAACAGATGGACATGGTGCGGGGCAAAATCCAGAACGCCCCGGCGGAGTCGGCCCAGGTCAGTCTGTATGCCGGCTGGCTGGATATGCTAAACCCGCTTCTGACGGAGAAGGGAGAGGGCTGGCCGTTCTTTATGCAGAATTCTCTCTGGGCAAAGAAGGACCTGGAAACCTATCTGGGCAGCTGGACAGAACTAAAGCATGATACGGTGCTGTATTCCAAGCAGTTCATGGCAGAGATGGGCGGCGGCCCGGAGGAGGAAGTTGATGAGCGGGGCTACGTGGAGCCCGAGCCGGAAGTCTATGCGAAGCTGACAGCGCTGACAAAGAAAACGAAGGAAGGACTGCAGTATTATGATATGATCTCGCAGGCGGATGCAGCAAATCTGGATATTCTTGCAGACCTGTCTGACCAGCTTCGTGTGATTTCTGAAAAGGAACTGCAGAACATTCTGCCGACCGACGAAGAATTCGAACTGATCCTGACCTTCGGCGGTCAGCTGGAACATCTGTGGGCAGAGAGCGTGAAAGATCAGCTGCAGGAGGGAGAGACGCGGCCTGATCCCCGGCTGTATCCCGCTGCGCTGGCTGTAGACGTGGCTACAGACCCGAACGGAAGAGTGCTGCAGACGACCATCGGCAATCCTTCGACCATCTACGTGGTCGTTCCTGTGGACGGCATTCTGCGGATCGCCACCGGAAGCATCTTCAACTACTATGAATTTGAGCAGCCGATTGACGAGAGGCTGACAGATTCCGACTGGCGGAAGATGATGGGGATCGAGCTGAACGATGAAGGCACATACAACTGGGATCACAGCGATGTGAAGAAACCGGCCTGGACCGAAGAGTATCGCATAGATATGTCCTGGTAAGAATCCTGATATGAGATTATTCGTCAGAATCAGAAACAGCATAAATACATTCAGAACTGCCGCGGGGTATGGAATCCTTGCGGCAGTTTTTATGTCCCTGTTCCTGTGCGGCGCGGGCAATATCCCTGTGCAGAGCAGTGAGCCGGCTGGAGAAGGGCAGGAGGCGCTTCAGGTGATTCTGCAGAATCATCGCGTGCAGGTCCTGGGCGGAGAAGAGGAAATCTTCAACTCGGATCCGTCCTGGGAGGTGCAGGATGTCTTAATGGCGGATTTTGACCGGGATGGTTATAAGGAATTGGCACTGCTGGTCTGGAAGCAGGGGAGCTACGGACAGCACCGACCCTTCTGGGTGGAGAATGATACGGATGAGATTTCCCAGCACATCTTTATCTACCGGATTGTCAGCAGAAAGGCCGGGACTGCCGGAAACAGCGGGTATAAGCTCATGCCGGCCTGGATGTCCTCGGCATTGACCTTTTTGGTCAAAGATTGGATCTTCGATTCAGAAACGTCTGTGCTGGTCATTTCTGAAGAGGATGGCAGCCGATCCGCCTGGCGCTGGGAATACTTCGGCCTTTCGGAAGCCCCGATGCCGGAATCCATGCGGACGGATGAGATCGATGCTGAGCAGACCCGGCAGCAGGGTTCTCCAGGGAAAGAACAGCCGGGGGTCCGCGTGCTGGCGGCAGGAGATGTCATCGCCCACACGCAGATTCTGAATGCCGCCCGGGCGCGGAACGGACAGTTTGATTTTCTGTTCGAGCCCATAAAAGATCACATCAGCGAAGCGGATCTGGCCATCGTCAATCAGGAGACACCGCTGGTCCTGAATCACTATTATTCGGGCCGGCCGCCTTTTGCCTCACCGCCGGAGCTGGCAGAGGCCTATGCAGAGGCGGGGTTCGACGCAGTCACCTGTGCAACCAATCACATGCTGGATCGCAGGCTTCAGGGCGTGCTTGATACGGCACAGGCGATCGATGCGGTAAGGAACGGGCAGGGCAGTGATCTTATGCGTGTGGGGATCCGGACACTGGAAGAGCAGGATGCGCCCGGCTATACACTGACGGAAGCGGGCGGCTTTCAGATTGCGCTGCTGAATTATACGCAGATGACCAACGGGCAGCCGCTGCCGGAAGAGGCACCGCGCTGCGTAGAGACACTGGAAGACGAGGAGATCGTTCGCGGACAGCTTAAGGAAGCCCGGAAGGCGGCAGAACTTGTCGTTGTCTGCGTGCACTGGGGAACTGAATATGCCGCTGAGGAAGATGACTTCCAGAAACGCTGGGCTGCCATCTTTCTGGAGGAAGGGGTGGACCTGGTCGTGGGGGCGCATCCGCATGTTCTGCAGCCCTGCGCACTTTATATGAATGCAGACGGGCATAAAATGCCGGTCTATTACTCGCTGGGCAATCTGATCTCTGCGCAGGATCAGCCTGAACGCGTCCTGGGCGGCCTGGCCGAGGTGTCCTGGGAGCGCGGTACTGACGGCACGCCGCGCCTGTCTGCATATGAGCTGGTTCCGGTGGTGACGCATCAGGAGCTGGGGGATCGCGCAGTGGGAAAAGCAGCCGATTATTCCGCGCGGCTTCTTTCGGATTACACGCAGGAGCTGGCATCCCGGCATCGCCTCGGCGTCACTTTAGAAAAATTTCACATTCTTTTCACAGCCATTACATTGTGTAAAAGATAGCTCGTCGCTTATAATGTACCTTGCTCTTCTGCGCTTATTTTCAACTCAGTCGGGAGTACCCGCCTGAGTTGAAGCCTCCGGCGGAACGCAGACGCGCACAATGGAAGGCGCTTACGCAC
>JAFTFP010000242.1 GCA_017449485.1 Lachnospiraceae bacterium | reverse complement strand
GACGCGGAGACGAAGAAATACTGCTGCTTCAGGCGCAGCTCCTTGCCCTGGTAGTGATCGTCGCAGGGATAGAGAACTTCGGTGATGGTGCGGGCCAGGTTGTCCTGCTCCACAGCCTTCTGATAATCACCCTTGTCGAAAGCCTCCAGGTGGAAGCTCTGTACCGGCTCGGCATCCCAGATGCGCAGTGTGTCGACAAAGCCGTTGCCGTAGCCGATGATCGGCATATCGTAGGGAACAGCCTTGACGGCGCTGTAGCCTTCCTGGCGGAACATGGTGCGGCCCAGCTCCTCGTCATAGTAGGAGACAACGTGACCGCCGAAGCGGATCTCCTGGGTGTACTCCGGGCGGCGCAGCTCGAACGGGTTGCCGTGCTCAAGCCAGTTGTCCGGAACTTCTACCTGATAGCCGTCGCGGATGGTCTGCTTGAACATGCCGTAGTGATAGCGGATGCCGCAGCCATAAGCGGGATAATTCAGGGTTGCCAGGGAATCCAGGAAGCAGGCTGCCAGTCTTCCGAGGCCGCCGTTTCCGAGCGCTGCATCCGGCTCTTCGTCCTCAATGGCGTTGATATCGAAGCCGAGCTCCTTGAGGCCTTCCTTGACCGGCGCGTAAGCCATCAGGTTGATGGCGTTGTTGCCGAATGCGCGGCCCATCAGGAATTCCATGGACAGATAGTAAACCGTCTTGGGATCCTGCTCCTCAAAGGCCTTCTGCGACCGCATCCAGCAGTCGATGATCTGGTCCTTGAGTGCGTAGGAAGCAGCCTGGAATACCTGCTGCTTTGTCGCTTCCTTCATGGATCTGCGGAACATGGTTCTTACGTTATACTCAACGCTGCGCTTGAACAGATCCTTATCAAAATTCAACTGGGGTCTTTTAACTGCTGCCAATTTATTTCCTCCTGTCTGTTTCTTTTCTGTGGTATGCTGCCCTGCCATGCTGTCTGTACTACCTGCCTTCCGATTCTTTTTCGTTTCTTGAAAAATATTCTATAAAAAACTGTATTCAGTTTTTATCCGATCTTCTCGACACCGATGACGACCTTCTCGCCGTTGATGTTCCACTCCTTCTCATTTGCCAGTGCCGTATCCTTCCGGATGCCGTCTGCGAGCACCTTGCCAGTGATGGCGGCTTCGCTGCGCTGTGCAATTTCATAGAGCTTGTCATTTCCGGTCAGGGCCAGATGAATCCGGTCCATCACCTCGAAGCCGGAATCCTTGCGCATGGTCTGGATTTTGCTGATCAGCTCAAGGACATAGCCCTCTTCAATCAGTTCCGGTGTCAGGTTGATATCGAGCACGACGGAAACGCCGCCGTCTTCCTGCGTGACATAGCCTTCCTTCTGCGTAGTCTCAATCAGCAGATCGTCCCGGTTCAGCTCAATGGCCGTGCCGTCGATCTCAAAGCGCAGTGCGCCCTGCTCATTCAGCTCGTCCATGGCGGCATTGCCGTCGATCTCCTTCAGATGCTGGCCGATCTTGCCCAGCAGCTTGCCGTAGCGGGGACCGAGCGTCCGCATCTGCGGCTTGAAGCTGTAGCTGGTCAGGCTGCGCAGATCATCGGTGAAGGTTACCTTCTTCACGTTCAGCTCGCTGGTGATGATCTCCTGATAGAATGCCGGCAGCTTTGCACCGCCGCGGACAAACATCTCCGCGACCGGCTGGCGGTTCTTTACGGCCGACAGATTCCGGCAGGCGCGTCCGAGCACGACAATCTTCAGGACCTCGGCCATCTTGTCTTCAAGATCCTGATCGATATGCTCCTTCTGCACCACCGGGAAGTCACACAGGTGTACGCTCTCCGGCGCATCCTTGTCCACGCTGCAGACGATGTTCTGGTAGATTTCCTCCGTCATGAACGGAATGAAGGGTGCTGCGCACAGGCACACATTCTTCAGGGCAGTGAACAATGTCATGAAGGCATTGATCTTGTCCTGCTCCATGCCCTTAGCCCAGAAGCGCTCACGGCCCCGGCGCACATACCAGTTGCTCATGTCGTCGACAAAGCTTTCCAGCGCGGCGGCAGCTTCCGGAATCTTATAGACATCCAGGTTGCTGTCGACAGTCTGAATCATCGTGTTCATTCTGGAGAGCAGCCACTTGTCCATGACGGAAAGCTTGTCGTACTCCAGCGTATACTTCGTGGGATCGAACTGATCGATCTCCGCGTAGAGGGTGTAGAACGCATAGGTGTTCCAGAGGGTGCCCAGAATCTTTCTCTGGCCCTCCTGCACCGCATCGCCCGAGAAGCGCTTGGGCAGCCACGGCGCGCTGTTCGTGTAGAAGAACCAGCGGACCGCGTCCGCGCCGTACTGGCGCAGGGCATCCATGGGGCTGACGGCGTTGCCCTTGGACTTGCTCATCTTCTCGCCGTCCTTGTCCAGGACCAGTCCCATGACAATGACGTTCTTATAAGCAGGTCTGTTGAAGAGCAGCGTGGATTCCGCGTGCAGCGAATAGAACCAGCCTCTGGTCTGGTCCACTGCCTCGGAGATAAACGCAGCCGGGAACTGCTTCTCGAACAGTTCCTTGTTCTCAAAAGGATAGTGAAGCTGTGCGTAAGGCATCGCGCCGGAATCAAACCAGCAGTCGATGACTTCCGGAACACGCTTCATCGTGCCGCCGCAGCTGCAGGGCACCGTAAAGTTGTCGACATAAGGCCGGTGCAGCTCGGTGTGCTCTGCTTCCGGATCGCCGGTCAGCTCCGCCAGCTCCTTCCGGCTGCCGATGCTGATCTGCTTTCCGCAGTCCGGGCACTCCCAGACGTTGAGGGGTGTGCCCCAGTAGCGGTTTCTGGAGATCGCCCAGTCCTGGATGTTCTCCAGCCAGTTGCCGAAACGGCCCTCGCCGATTGACGGCGGGATCCAGTTGATTTCCTGATTGTTGCGCACCAGATCATCGCGCACCGCAGTCATCTTGATGAACCAGGACTCGCGGGCGTAGTAGATCAGCGGCGTGCTGCAGCGCCAGCAGTGGGGATAGTCGTGCTCGAATTTCGGCGCAGAGAACAGCAGACCCCGCTTATCCAGATCCTTTAAGACTTCCGGATCCGCGCTGACGGCGCCCTCTTCCATCTCCTTCTGCGTGGGCTTGCAGCGCATGCCGGCAAAAGGTGACTCCTCTCTCATGCGTCCCTGTTCGTCAACCATCTGCACGAAGGGCGCGTCGTACTTTCTGCCGACCCGCGCGTCATCTTCACCGAAGGCCGGTGCGATGTGAACGATACCGGTACCGTCGCTCATGGTGACATAGTTGTCGCAGTAGACGAAGAATGCTTTCTTATGCTGTTTTTCAGCGGCCTTGGCGGCACACTCGTAAAGCGGCTCGTACTCCCGGTACTCCAGGTCCTTTCCGCTCATGGTCTCGAGAACGGTATAGCCCTCGCCCAGCACCGTATCCAGCAATGCCTTGGCCATATAATAGGTATAGCCGTCAGCGGCTGTGACCTTCGCATAGGTCTCGTCCGGGTTCACGCACAGGCCGATGTTGGACGGCAGTGTCCAGGGCGTGGTGGTCCATGCGAGGAAGTAAGCGTCCTCTCCCTTTACCTTGAAGCGGACGACCGCCGAGCGCTCCTTCAGCGTCTTATAGCCCTGCGCCACCTCGTGAGAAGAAAGCGGCGTTCCGCAGTGCGGGCAGTAGGGAACGACCTTGAAGCCCTTGTAGAGCAGGCCCTTGTCCCAGATGGTCTTGAGCGCCCACCACTCGGACTCGATGAAATCGTCATAATAGGTGACATAGGGATTGTCCATGTCCGCCCAGAAGCCGACCTTCTCGGAGAACTCCTCCCACATGCCCTTGTAAGTCCAGACGGACTCCTTGCACTTCTTGATGAAGGGCTCGATGCCGTACGCCTCAATCTGGTCCTTGCCCTCGATGCCGATTTCCTTCTCGACCTCCAGCTCGACGGGCAGTCCGTGGGTATCCCAGCCCGCCTTGCGCGGAACCTCATACCCCTTCATGGCGCGGTAACGCGGGATGATATCCTTGATGGCGCGCGTCTCCACATGTCCGATGTGCGGCTTGCCGTTTGCGGTCGGCGGGCCGTCATAGAACATATACATCGGAGCACCTTCGCGCTTCTTCACGCTCTTCTCGAAGATCTTGTGCTCCGCCCAGAACTTCACGGTCGCGTCTTCACGCGCCACAAAATTCAGGTCCGAGTTCACCTTTTTATACATTTGTGTTTCCCCTTTCTCGGAGTACCTGGAGGCCCTTTCCGGCCTTTCAGACAGCCTGTCCGGCTGTCTTTCCGGCATCCCCGGGTTTCCTGTTTTCATATCAGAAACATCTTTTTATATACAGAAAAACGGCCTTTTTACGCAATAACCCGGAAGACCCTGCCCGTCTGGTCAAGGTCCGTAACCCCGATTATAAGCGCAAAAAAGTCTGCTCTTTTGCTGTCAGACACAAATTATACGTATGCATCGTACCTGCGTCAAGCATCGAAAAAGTCGTTTTAAGTCGCATTTTGCCCTGTATTTTCTCAGTGTTCAAACTGGCTGCGGTAGAGCGTCGCATAGAAGCCGCCCCGGGCAAGGAGCGTTTCGTGATCGCCCTGCTCGATGATTTTTCCGCCGCGCATCACCAGAATGCAGTCCGCATTCTGAATCGTGGAGAGTCTGTGGGCCACGATGAAGCTGGTCCGGCCTTCCATCAGGCGGGCAAAAGCCTGCTGGATCCGCACTTCCGTGCGGGTGTCGATGCTGCTGGTCGCCTCATCGAGGATCAACATGGGCGGCTTCACGAGCATGACGCGCGTGATGCACAGCAGCTGCTTCTGTCCCTGGGAGAGGGACTCGTCACTCACAATGGTATCCAGCTGCTGCGGAAGGCGGCGGATGAAGCTCCAGCTGTGGGCCTCCTTCGCGGCAGCGATGATTTCCTCGTCGGTGGCGTCCGGCTTTCCGATATTGATATTGTCCCGGACGGTGGCGTTCCTCAGCCAGGTCTCCTGCAGGACCATACCGTACTGACTGCGCAGACTGTCCCGACGGACTTCGCGGATATCCGTGCCGTCCACGCAGATCTGTCCCTGATCCACATCATAGAAGCGCATCAGCAGGTTGATGAGTGTGGTCTTGCCGCAGCCCGTCGGGCCGACGATGGCGATGCGCATGCCGGGCCTGGCCTCTACGCTCAGGTGCTCGATCAGCTTCACGGACTTGTCATAGCTGAAGGAGACATCCTGAAGGGCCACATGTCCCTGCACATCTTCGTTCTCGGGCGCCAGGGTGCCGGGCTTTTCCGCGCTCTCCGGCTCCTGCTCGATGAGCTCGAAGATCCGGGCGGCACAGGCCAGGGCGTTCTGAAGCTCAGTCACGACGCTGCTGATATCATTGAAGGGCTTCGTGTACTGATTCGCGTAGGAAAGCAGTACCGAGAGGCCGCCGACGGTGAGCATGCCGTGGATGACCTGCCAGGCGCCCGCCAGGGCCACCAGTGCGTAGATCACGCTGTTGACAAAGCGGGTCGCGGGGTTGGTGAGGCTGCTGAAGAAGACGGCGCGGAGGCTGTATTTCTCCAGCTCGTCGTTGATTTCGTCAAAGCGCGCCTGCCCGCGCTGCTCGTAGCCGAAGGCCCGGACAATCTTCTGGTTTCCGATCAGCTCTTCGATCAGCGCGGTCTGCCGGCCGCGGCTGGTGCTCTGCAGGCGGAACATGGAATAGGTCCGCTGGGCGATGAAGCGCGCCACCAGAAAGCTCATGGGCGTCAGCACCGTCACCAGGATGGTGATGCCCACGCTTCTCGAGAGCATGAAGATCAGTGTGACAATGATCGTGACAATGCCGGAGAACAGCTGGGTGAAGCCCATCAGCAAGCCGTCCGCCAGCTGGTCCACGTCGGCGATGACCCGGCTCACCAGGTCGCCGCTGGAGTGGCTGTCCAGGTAGGACAGCGGCAGATGTTGAATCTTTTCAAAGGCTTCGTTGCGGATATCCCGCACCACATGGTAGGTGATGCGGTTGTTGACGGTGTTCATGATCCACTGCATGGCGGCACAGACGCCGATCAGCACGCCGATCTTCACAAGGACCTGCAGAATCCGCGGCAGGTCCACCTGCCCTGCGCCGATCATGTAGTCGATGGTGTCGCCGAACAGAATCGGAATATACAGGGAGATGATGACCGTCGCCGAGGCCAGCAGGATGCTTAAGGCCAGCAGAATCCGGTAGGCGCCGATATAGCGCAGCACCTGTCCCAGCGTCTTTCTGCTCTCGCCTCTCTTTTCGCTGCCCGTGTTGTTCTGATTATTCTTATTGCCCATCATGCAGCACCTCCCGGAACCTTGCGTTCCTCCGGGAACTGGGAGTAATAGATCTCCTGATAGACCTCGCAGGATTTCATCAGTTCCTCGTGGGTGCCGTTTCCAACCAGATTTCCGTCGTCCAGAACCAGAATCCGGTCCGCGTGGCGCACGCTCCCCGTCCGCTGGCTGACCAGGAAGACGGTGGTGTCCTTCTCATGCTCCCGGATGGCCGCCCGCAGTGCCGCCTCCGTCGCGTAGTCCAGGGCGCTCGCGCTGTCGTCCAGAATCAGGATGTCCGCATTCCGCACCAGTGCCCGCGCGATGGTCAGGCGCTGCCGCTGGCCGCCGGAGAGGTTGCGTCCGTTCTGCTCAATGACATAGTCCAGGCCGCCCTCTTTCTCCTCGACCACTTCCTTCGCCTGGGCAATGGTCAGGGCCTCCCAGAGTTCCTCGTCGCTGGCATCCGGATTGCCCCACAACAGATTCTCCCGGATGGTTCCCTGGAACAGCACGGCCTTCTGGGGCACGACGGCAATTTTCCGGATCAGCTCGCCCGCAGCGTATTCCTGCGCCGGCACGCCGTCGATCTTCACACAGCCCCGGGTCGCGTCATAGAAGCGGGGAATGAGGCTGACCAGTGAGGATTTGCCGCTGCCCGTGCCGCCGATGATTCCGATCGTCTCGCCGGATTTTGCCTGAAAACTGATATCGGATAAGGACGCGTCGCCCGCGCCCGCGTAGGTAAAGGAGACATGCTCAAAACTCACCGCATCGGGGGCCTCCGCCCCGGCCTCCTGCCAGACTGCAGACTGCGTGACTGTTCCATAGGACAGACCCTCGCCGCTCTCCAGCACATTGCTGATCCGGTCCGCGCAGGCGAGTGCCCGCGTAATCGAGATGATCAGGTTCGCCAGCTTCACCAGCTCCACCAGGATCTGCGCCATGTAGTTATAGAGCGCCACGACGCTGCCCTGGGTGAGGGTGCCGCTCTGCACCCGCAGGGCGCCGGCGTAGATGAGCCAGACCGTGGCGGCGTTGATAATAATGAAGGTGACGGGATTCATCAGTGCGGAGAAGCGTCCCACATATTTCTGCAGCGCAGTCAGCGCGTCATTTCTTGTACGGAACTGTTCCACCTCGTCCGCCTCCTTGCGGAAGGCCCGGACCACGCGGACGCCGGTGAGATTCTCCCGGGTCTTGCCGAGCACGCCGTCCAGCGCCGTCTGCACCTTGCGGTACAGCGGGATCGAGATCAGCATGATGCCGAAGACCACGATGGACAGCAGCACGATGGCCGCTGCGAAGATGCCTGCGATGCGATGATCAATGGTAAACGCCATGATCATGGCGCCGAAGACGATGAAGGGGCTGCGCAGCAAGAGGCGCAGGGCCAGGTTCAGGCCGTTCTGCACCTGGTTCACGTCGCTGGTCATGCGCGTGATCAACGTGCTGGTGCCCAGCGTGTCCAGATCGCTGCAGGACAGCTCCTGGATGTGTGCGAAAAGCGCCCGCCGAAGCCGCGCCGCAAAGCCGACAGAGGCGCGGGCGGCAAAGAACTGCGCGGTCGCGGACCAGGCCAGACCCAGCGCGGCCAGCAGTGCCAGCACGAGACACATTTTGCCCACATAGGCGTAATCCGACGCGGCGATGCCGCGGTCGATGATGGCGGCGACCACGAGGGGCACGAACAGATCAAAGAGGGCCTCCAGCATCTTGAACAGCGGGGCCAGTACGACTTCCTTGCGGTAATCCTTCAGATAAGAGACTAATTTTTTCATAAGCGGATTGTAACATTGATTCTGGCAGATGAAAACTGGCGGATTCATTGATAAATTGAAGCATTTGATGTATTCTTTCCATGAATTTGTTTACATTCACTCTCAATCATCAGAAAGGAGTCCCCTATGGACCGTCAGAATCTGACACTGCTGACCGACCTGTATGAGCTGACCATGATGCAGGGGTATTTCAAGCATCGGGATAACGATAAGATGGTAATCTTCGATGCCTTCTTCCGCACCTGCCCCTTCGGCGGCGCCTACGCGATTCTCGCCGGCGTCGAGCAGCTCGTCAAATACATCAAGGAGCTGCACTTCTCCGAGCAGGACATCGAATACCTGCGCAGCCTGAACATTTTCGATGAAGATTTCCTGGAGTATCTTTCCGAGTTCAAGTTCACCGGCAGCATCTACACGCTGCCTGAAGGATCTCTGATCTTTCCCCGCGAACCCATCGTCAAGGTGGTCGCGCCGATCATGCAGGCGCAGCTGGTGGAGACCGCCATCCTCAACATCATCAATCATCAGAGCCTGATCGCCACCAAGGCTTCCCGCATCTGCTACGCGGCGCGCGGAGACGGAATCATGGAATTTGGGCTGCGCCGGGCGCAGGGACCGGACGCCGGCACCTACGGCGCGAGAGCGGCGGTCATCGCGGGCTGCATCGGCACCTCGAACGTACTGTGCGGCGAGCTGTTTGACGTACCGGTCAAGGGCACCCACGCCCACAGCTGGATCATGAGCTTTGACGACGAGCTCACTGCGTTCAAGACCTACGCGGATCTGTATCCGAACGCCTGCATCCTGCTCTGCGACACCTACGACACATTAAAGAGCGGCGTCCCGAACGCCATCCGCACCTTCCAGTACATGCGCGACAAGGGCACGCTCGGCAAGGGCTACGGCATCCGTCTGGATTCCGGCGACCTCGCATACCTGTCCAAGAAGGCGCGCAAAATGCTGGATGAGGCGGGCTTCCCGGATGCGATCATCTCCGCCTCCAACGATCTGGATGAATATCTGATCGATTCCCTGAAGACGCAGGGTGCGGCGATCACCTCCTGGGGTGTCGGCACGAACCTGATCACAGCCAAGGACAACCCGTCCTTCGGCGGCGTCTATAAGCTGGCGGCTGTCATGGGCAGCGACGGGCAGTTTGTTCCCAAGATCAAGCTCTCCGAGAATTCCGAGAAGGTCACCAACCCGGGCAGCAAGAAGATCTACCGCGTCTACGAGAAGGATTCCGGCAAGGTCAAGGCCGATCTGATCTGCCTAGAGGACGAACACTTCAGCGAGGACGAACCGCTTCTGCTCTTCGATCCCGCAGAGCCCTGGAAGAAGACCAGGATGATGCCGGGCGAGTTCACACTGCGCGAGATGATGATCCCGATCTTCGTGGACGGCCAGTGCACCTACGAGTTCCCGAAGACCATGGACATCCGGACCTACTGCCTGCAGGAGCAGGCAACGCTCTGGGAGGAATCCAGACGTCTTGTGAACCCTCACCAGATCTACGTCGACCTCTCCCGGAAGCTGTATGACACCAAGCTGCAGCTGCTGGACGAGCTCTCCAACAAGAATCTGTAAATTTTATTCGGGCAAAATATGACACAAAAGGACCGGCATGACGCCGGTCCTTTTTTTACAGATATTCGGTTCCTTCCTCAGGATCCTCCGCATCCGCTCTGCTCTGTTCAAGCGCTGCCTGCTCCTCGAGCTTCTTCTTTTCCTTCTTCGCCTTTTTCTCGGCTTTCCTGGCGGCCTTTTCAGGGTCCTTGACTTTATCCTTGTTCTTTTCCTTGTCCTTCTTCTTTTTCTTCGGAAGGACTTCCTCAACTGCCTCCTCAAAGGCAGCCTGGGCGGCGGCTTCCTCCTCCGGGCTCCGGGTCATCGCGGCGGCCAGCTCGCTGCCCTCCAGAATCACCGGCTTATCCTCATCCTTCTTGCCCGGCAGCGCGTACTTCACTTCGTAGTCCGCTGCCATCTTCCGGAATTCTTCATCGTCCTTGTTCCAGACGCGCTCCAGATACTCATGGGTATCAAAGCCGTCCTCGTTGACCTGCAGCAGGCAGACGGCGATGTTGGAGCAATGATCTGCGATACGCTCAAAATCTGTCGTGACGTCCGTCAGCGAGAAGCCCAGCTCAATGGTGCACTTGCCCTTGCGCAGACGGCGCACGTGACGGCGCTTGATTTCCATGTTGATGCCGTCGATGACTTCCTCCAGGGGCTCAATCGTCCGGGCCAGTGCCAGATCATCGTCCCTGAAGGCCTGCACAGCGCGGTCCAGAATGTCTGTCACAGCATCTGAGAAGACGCGCAGTTCCTCCTGCGCCTTCACCGAGAAGACCGATTCCTTCTCATTCATATCCGCCGCAATCTGCATGATGTTGAGGGCGTGATCCGTGATCCGCTCGAAGTCGCTGATGCAGTGCAGCAGTGTGGAAAGCGTGTGGGAATCCTTCCGGGAGTAGGTCAGACCTGAGAGCTTGACCAGGTAGCTGTCCAGCTTGTCCTCGTATTCATCCACCGTCCGCTCCAGCTGATCCACCCGCGCGGCGTCCTCTGCCGTATAGTTTGTGATCAGTCCGACCGCCGTCACGAAAGCTTCCCGGGTGTAGCGGGCCATTTCATTGGTGACCACGCGGCACTGCTCCAGTGCGAAGGACGGGGAAGAAAGGAAACGCTCGTCGAGGATCTGCAGTGCCTTCCGGGTCTGGCCCTCTGCCTCTTCTTCCTGTGTGGTCGGAAGCAGACGCAAGGTCAGGGCAACCAGGTAATCGGAAAGCGGAAGCGCGATCAGCACCGCGATGATATTGAACGAGGTGTGCCACATGGCGATGTTGATCGGGGAGGTGGCGCGGTGCATGAACTCAAAGTCCACAATGCCGTGAATGATATAGAAAGGAATCAGAAAGAATGCAACCTTCAGAATGCAGAACAGCATCTGCATCCAGGCAGCCCGGCGGCCGTTCCGGGAAGCGCCGACTGCGGAGAGCAGGCAGGTGATGGCCGAGCCGATGTTCATACCCATGAGCAGCGGAAGCATTTCCGCGTAGCTTAAAGTACCGGTGGTGGAAATGGCCTGCAGAATACCGATGGAAGCGGAGGAGCTCTGCAGAATGCCGGTGATGCCCAGACCGACCAGCACGCCCAGGATCGGGTTGGAGAACATCGTAAGAATACTGGTGAAATTCGGATCATCAGCCAGCGGAGAGGCCGCATCCGCCATCATGGTCATACCAATCAGCAGAACGGCGAAACTGGTCAGAATGCCGCCGACGTCTTTTTTCTTATCTTTCTTTCCGAACATCGTCATCGCGACGCCGATCAGACCGACCAGCGGTGCGAAGTTCTTGGGTTTGCACATGTTCAGAAGCAGGCTCTGTCCGCTGATGCCCGTAAGCGACAGCAGCCACGCCGTGATCGTCGTACCGACATTGGCGCCCAGGATAATGCCGGCGCCCTGTGCCAGCGTCATAATCTCTGAATTGACGAAGCCGACGACCATGACGGTGGTCGCACCCGACGACTGAATAATGGCGGTGACGCCCGCGCCGATCAGCGCGGCCTTCCATTTGTTGCTGGTCAGCGACTCCAGGATGACCTCAAGGCGTCCGCCGGATACTTTCTTCAATCCGGTCCCCAGTGTACTGATTCCATACAGGAACAGCACCAGGCCGCCGACCATTGTCAATATACCATAGATGTCCATCTTTTCTCCCCGCCTTGATCAGGCTTTTTCTGATTCCGGGCTGTTTCGTCTCCTTCAGCCCCATCTATTATTCGCAAAATCTCACAAATAATATATTATCGGATAAAAGAACAGGGCGCAAGTATGCAATTCAGGAAAGAGAAAGCCTCAGCAGTGCGAGAACCGCCAGATGGGCCGGGTAATACAGATAAAAGAACCACTTGTGAAAGCGGGGAAAGCGCTCCGATCTGCGGCCGTTGTACAGCACATAGAGGCAGATCCCGCCGAGCGCGGGGCCGATCATACTGAATAATCCCTCTGCCAGAATATCCGTGAGAGAAAAAAGCGGCGACTCCGCTCTCACCAGCATCTGCGAAATCCCGTGCAGAATCGTCACCGCCGCATAGGCCTGGATCTGCTTCTTCCGGTTCTCGCCCACAAGATAAAACAGTGCGGCGGCGGCAGGAATGATCCCGCCCCAGTCACAGAAAGTGGAGAGTCCGATCAGTGCGGCGGCCGCGGCAATACGGCCGAGGGGATCCCGGACCGCATCCAGAATCATCAGAAGGAGCAGGCAGACCAGCAAGGTGAACATGAAATTCAGCTGCAGCAGACCGAGCGCCCGCATGTAGGGAAGCTGCGCCGCCGCGCCGGTGATCAGCAGGCGGAGTGCATACTTCTTCTTCGAGCGCGTATAGCGGTACCCGTCCACCAGAAGCCGGCACATGACCGGCGCCGTGAAATAGCCGATATAGATCAGAATGCGGGCATAGACTGACCCCGCCGGCAGCAGCGCATACGCGGCGTGATTGCAGGTCATCGCGACAATCGCCAGCATTTTCAGCTGCTCGCGATTCATTATTCGTAGATCAGTCGTCTTCATTCTCTGCTTTTTATGTATGCCTTATGAAACGTCTCGGAGACGTTTCATAATCCTGCTTCGCAGGACAGCTCCTGACGGAGCTGGGCCAGTACGGATATGAGAAATCTGATGATTTCTCATATCCTACAAAATGGCGCCTCAAACATCCTGTCTGAGACGCCGGTCATCCTCTGTTATGCACGCACTTCCGTCTGTCCAGTCCGGCTGCTGTGGTTTATTAAGCGCCGATCTGATGGCCTCCTACAAAGCTCTCAATCTCGGCAATTGCCTGCTGTTCATCATCGCCATCCGCAGAGACGATGAGTCTGTCACCGTTATCCAGTTCCAGTGACATCATGCCCATGATGCTCTTGGCATTTACGCGCTTCGTGCCCAGCTCAACGTAGATCCGGCTGTTGTATTTGCTGGCAACCTGCACCAGTTCTGCAACGGGTCGCGCCTCCAGTCCGTGAGGCAGTTCAATCTGCATCGACTTTTTTAACATATTACGCTCTCCTCATTGTGTTTCCTTGCCGAACCTTGTACTTCTTGTCTTCTCCGCCAGTTCGGACAGCTTTCGAAGACGATGGTTGACACCGGATTTTCCGAGCGGCGGATGCGCGAGCTTTCCAAGCTCCGCCAGAGGCATGTCTTCGTTTTCCAGCCTCAGCTGCGCGATCTCAACCAGATTATCCGGCAGATCGGAAAAGGCGCCGCTTCGCTGCAGAAACTCGATATCCTCGACCTGCCTGCGCGCTGCCGCAACGGTTTTTCCGATGTTGGCCGCCTCACAGTTGACGCGGCGATTAATGGAATTGCGCACTTCCTTTAAAATCCGGGAGTTTTCCATCCGCATCAGACCTGCGTGCGCCCCCATCAGGCTGAGCGTGTCGATGATCTCCTCGGAATCTTTCAGATAGACTGTATAATTCTTCCGGCGGCGAATCATCTTCGAATGGATTTCATACTGCAGCAGAATATAGCTGATCGCTTCGGCGGCATCCTGCCGCGCGAGGTTGAACTCAAGGTGATATCCCTTGTCCGGATCACTGACGGTTCCGGCCGCGAGAAACGCATTTCTCAGAAAGCTTCTTCTGCAGCAGTCCTTTGACAGAACTCCCTGTATCACCTCCGGAACAGTCCCATTTTCAGTGTCCGCATTCATCAGAAATACGAACCACGGAAGCTGTGACCACTGCTCTCTGGACAGGAAGAGCTCATTCCGGTTTGACACGATTTTTATATTAAGAGTTTTCTCCAACAAAGTAAAGCACTTTGTTGCAAGCACATCCTCGTCCGATTGAAACGTCACGATCACCGTATCCTCGTCCGCGAGCGTAATTTTGCTAAGACACAGCAGCAGCGCCATAAGCGCTGCCTCCCTGCAATGACCTGTCGTCTCATTCTGCGCGGAGAGCTCCGCGCGCACCTCTGATGCATAGCTCATAGGTCTCTGTGCTCCAGTCTCAGTCCGTAGCTGCCCTTGCCTTTCAGGCGCTCATACAGCGCGTTGGCGATGGTCACGCTCCGGTGCCGGCCGCCCGTGCAGCCGATGCCGATCACCAGCTGGTTCTTACCCTCCCTGATGTAGTTGGGGATCAGGAAGGTAATCATATCCTCCAGCTTTTCCAGGAATTCCACAGCCTCCGGGCAGTTCATCACGTAATCGCTGACCGGCTTGTCATTTCCCGACAGCTCCCGCAGATCCTCGACGTAGTACGGGTTCGGGAGGAACCGCACGTCAAAGACCAGATCCGCATCCGTGGGAATGCCCTTCTTGAAGCCGAAGGCGACGACGGAAATCATCAGGGATTCGTAGTGCTCATTGCCTTCGAAAATCCGGATCAGCTCTTCCCGCAGTTCCCGGATCAGCAGCTTGGAAGTATCGATGATGTAATCCGAGCTGGCCTTGATACTGCGCAGAATCTCGCGCTCCTTGCGGATGCCGTCCTCGACGCGCCCCTGCGGCGAGAGCGGATGCGCGCGCCGGGTCTCCTTGTAGCGGCGGATCAGCGTCTCATCGGAGGCGTCCATGAAGAGAATTTCGTACTGATAGCCGCGGTCCTTCAGCGCGGAAAGCACGGATTCCACTTCTTCGAAGGTGCCGTCCGTGCGGACATCCAGGCCCAGCACAACCTTGGAGATTCCGCTGCCGGGCTGGTTGACCAGCTCCATGAATTTATCGATCAGGCGTACCGGCAGATTGTCCACACAGTAAAAGCCCATGTCCTCCAGCATATTAATAGCGGAGGCCTTGCCGGCTCCGCTCATGCCTGTCACAACTACAAAACGCATCTTTTCTCTCCAGATTCTATTCGCCGAGCAGAATGACTTCCGTCTCCAGGTGGATTCCGGACTGTTCGTAGACCCGGCGCTGCACTTCGCTGATCAGCTCCCGGATCTGGGAAGCTGTCGCCGCGCCGCGGTTGATGACAAAGCCGCAGTGTTTCTCCGAGACCTGGGCATCGCCGATGCGAAAGCCCCTCAGGCCCGCTTCTTCAATCAGCTGACCGGCAAAATGTCCCTCCGGCCGCTTGAAGGTGCTGCCCGCGCTGGGATAGTTCAGCGGCTGTTTGTCCCGGCGCCTTGCGGCAAAATCGTCCATTTTCTCCCGGATCTGTGCCGGATCTTCCGGGGTCAGTGTAAACTCTGCACTCAGCACCACCGCCTTGATTTCCTTTAAGAGGCTGGTCCGGTAGCCAAAATGCATCTCTTCTGTGCTCAGTCTTCTGATTTCACCACTCGGATCCAGCAGCGTGACTGCGGAGACAATCTGCTTCATTTCGCCGCCGTAGGCGCCCGCGTTCATGACGATGGCACCGCCGACGCTGCCGGGAATCCCGGCTGCAAATTCCATGCCGCCAAGGCCCAGCCGATAGGCAATACCGGCTGTCCGGCCGAGTGAGACACCCGCGCCGGCTGTGATCTTCGTCCCGTCTGCGCTGACTGCAAGCAGTCCCGGGAGGCAGGTGCCTTCGTCTGTCAGATTCTCATGTTCTGATTCTGATTCTGATTCTGAGTCCGCTGTCCTGCTGCCCTCATCTGCCTCCAGATGTGCATCGGTGCCGGGCTCGCGCTTTAAATCGCACAGGGCCAGAATAACGCCGCGGTATCCCTCGTCCGACACCAGCAGGTTGCTGCCGCGCCCGATGAGCTGATAAGGCTCGCCGTTCTTCTCCAGCACCACCACCAGCTCCCGCAGCAGCTCGGGATTTTTCGGGCATACCAGAAGATCCGCCGGTCCGCCCACGCGGAACGTGGTGTGTCTGGCCATGGGTTCATTCGCCAGTACATTTTCAGCGCCGGCCAGTCTGATGATTTCGTCTTTTATTGCCTGATTCATCTGCTTGGTTTATTCCTGGTTTATTCTTCCTCATCGTCGTCATGCCGCCGCATCAGGGACTGCTGTACGCGGTTGTAAAGCTCCTGCGCTGCGTTGTAGCCCATCTTCTTCTGGCGGTGGTTGACGGCGGCCGATTCGCAGATGACGGCCAGATTCCGGCCGGGGCGGATCGGAATGCGGTGGCAGACCACGCGGTTGCCCAGATACTCGGTATATTCCTCCTCCAGGCCGAGGCGGTCATATTCCTTGTCCTTGTCCCAGTCCTCCAGCTGAATCACGAGGTCGATGTTCTGCGTCTCACGGACGCTGGAAACACCGTAAAGCGTCTTGACATCGATGATGCCGATGCCCCGCAGCTCAATGAAATGCCGCGTGATATCCGGTGCCAGTCCGATCAGCGTCTCCTCGCTGACTTTTCTGATCTCTACCACATCGTCCGAAACCAGACGGTGGCCTCTCTTGATCAGCTCCAGCGCCGCCTCGGATTTACCGATGCCGCTCTCGCCGGTGATCAGAACGCCTTCACCGAAGACATCCACCAGAACGCCGTGAATGGAAATGCAGGGCGCGAGCCGGACGTTCAGCCAGCGGATCAGCTCCGCCATGAACGTACTGGTGGCCTGCCGCGTCATGAGGATCGGAACGCCGTAGCGGATCGCGAAGCTCTTGAAGGTTTCGTCGGGCTTGAGCTCCCGGCAGTAGACAATCGCCGGAATTTCGGTGCCGTTGAAGAACATCTCGTAGATCTCTTCCTTGCGCTCCGGCGTCATTTTTTCCATATAAGTATATTCCACGAATCCCATGATCTGGATCCGTGCCTGCGCCATATGATCGAAATAGCCGGTCATCTGAATGGCCGGCCGGTTGATGTCCGGCTGACGCACCTTGATCCCGGAAGTATCAATCTCGGGCGTCAGGTTCTCCAGCTTCATCTTTTCAATGACTTCGTTCAAACGTACTACGGACATGCTTCACCTCTGTTTCTGCGCGCGCGGCGCCTGTCGAAATAATGTCTGATCACGTTTAGAATATCAGACCCGCCTGCAAATCACAAGGAATCCTGCCCGTGAAAAAAGCCGTAGATGACCTGGGCCTGGGCCTCGGGAATCTCGGGAATCTGGGCGATCTGCTCCACGCTCGCCTCCGACAGATCGCGGATCGACGCGAACTCGCGCATCAGCGCTTTCTTCCGGGCGGGACCGATGCCCGGGATCTCGTCCAGGCGCGAAGTAACCTGCGCCTTGGAGCGCAGAGACCTGTGATATTCAATGGCAAAGCGGTGCGCCTCGTCCTGAATCCGGGTGATCAGCTTGAAGCCCTCGCTGTGACGGTCGATGGGAATTTCCACATTATTGAAATACAGGCCGCGGGTCCTGTGGTGATCATCCTTGACCATGCCGCAGACCGGAATGGAAAGGCCCAGATCCTCCAGCACCTCCAGACAGACATTGACCTGTCCGCGGCCGCCGTCCATCATGATCAGGTCCGGGAAAACCGCGAAGCTGCTCAAGGACGGATCGGCTTTCTGCTGCCCGCCTTCCAGCCCGCCTGCTGCCTCCCGCGCGCTCTCATGCTCCTCCAGTCCGTGCCGGAAGCGCCGCTCCAGCACCTCGTGCATGCAGGCGTAGTCGTCGGGACCTGCAACGGATTTAATGCGGAATTTTCGGTAGTCACTGCGCTTGGGCTTTCCGTTCTCATAGACCACCATGGAACCCACATTGGCAAAGCCGCTGATGTTGGAGATATCATACGCCTCCATGCGGTGGATGCGCTTCATCCCAATCAGCTGCGCGATCTCATGCACCGCGCCGATGGTCCGGCCTTCCTCTCTGCGCAGCCGCTCCCGGTCCTTGGACAGAATCAGCGCCGCGTTCTCATCCGCCAGCTGCACCAGCTTGTTCTTGCGGCCCTTCTGCGGGACCACCAGGGTCACCTTCGAGCCTTTGCGCAGCGTCAGCCACTCCTCGAGCACCACCTGATCATCGGCCGCCTCCGGCAGAAGAATCTCACGGGGTACAAAAGGGGTGCCCGCATAGAACTGTTTGACAAAATCTGACAGAACGGAGCCGGTGCTCCGCCCGCCGACATGGGTCATATAGAAGTGTTCCCGGCCGATCATGCGGCCGTCCCGGATAAAGAAGGTCTGAATGACCGCGTCGGCATCCGCGTTCTCCGTCTCCATCGCGATGCCGAGAATATCCTTGTCCTCGCCGATGCCCTCGGACATCTTCTGCTTCTGGGAGACCTTCTCCACGCTCTGCAGCAGATCCCGCCAGTGCGCGGCCTCCTCAAAGGCCATCTCCTCGGCGGCGCGGTTCATCTTCTCAGTCAGATCCTTTAACACCGGCGCATAATTGCCCGACAGGAATTCCAGAGCCAGATCAATGCGGGCGCGGTACTCCTCCTGTGTGACATTGCCGGCTGCGCAGGGTCCGCAGCACCGCTTCATATGAAAATTCAGACAGGGCCGCTCCTTCCCGATGTCCTCGGGGAGCCGGCGGCTGCAGTCCCGCAGTCCGTACATCCGGTTGATCAGCTCGATGGAATCCCGCACGGCTGCGGCGCTGGTGAAGGGGCCGAAGTACCTGGCCTTGTCCTTCTTCATCTGCCTGGAGAAAAGCACGCGGGGATACGCCTCCTGCACCGTCACCTTGATGTAGGGGTAGGTCTTGTCGTCCTTGAGCATCGTGTTGTACTTGGGCCGGTGCTCCTTGATGAGATTGTTCTCCAGAACGAGCGCCTCCAGCTCCGAATCGGTCACGATGTACTCAAAGCGGGCAATCTGCGACACCATCCGGTCGATCTGCGGACCCCGCCCGACAATTTTGCGAAAATAAGAGCGGACGCGATTGTGGAGATTGACTGCCTTCCCCACATAAATGATCGCGTCGCGCTCATCGTGCATGATATAGACTCCCGGCTTGTTCGGGAGCTTCTTCAGTTCTTCTTCAAAATTAAACACTTGTGTCGTCTTTCGAGACCTGGTCCATCGGAATATCCGAGAAGCGGCCTCTGGGTGCGGCAGGCTCCTGCTTCTCCGGTTCAGAAACGGCTTCCTGCTCCGGCTCTGCGCTGTGTTCTGCGGTCTCTTCCTTCTGCTCTGCGGACTCCGCACTCTTCTCAGCAGCTGCTTCCGGTGCTGCTTCCGCTGCCGGTGCATCCGGTGCATTGTCCTTACCGTCTTCCTCGGCCTTCTTCTCTTCCTCCGGATCCGGCAGTCCCTTCAGCTCGCGGTAAATCTTCATGAACTGCTTGCCGGTGATGGTCTCCTCGCGGATCAGATAATCCGCGATCTCGTCCATGACATCCAGGTTTTCAGAGAGCAGCTGCTTGGCCTCCGCGTAGCAGGCCTCAATGATCCGCCGGACTTCCTCATCCACGGCGGCCGCGGTGACATCGCTGCAGTTGAGGACGGTGCGGCCCTCCAGATAGCGGCTCTCGACGGTCGCCAGGCCCATCAGGCCGAAGCGCTCGCTCATACCGTACTGCGTCACCATGCTGCGGGCGATCTCTGTCGCGCGCTCAATATCATTGGAGGCACCGGTGGTGACGGTCTCAAACTTGAGCTCCTCCGCCGCGCGGCCGCCCAGCAGGCCGACGATCATGTCATGCAGCTCTGCCTTGGTATTAAGGTATTTCTCTTCCTCCGGCACATGCATGACGTAGCCGAGGGCGCCCATGGTTCTGGGCACGATCGTGATCTTCTGGACCGGCTCGGAATTCTTCTGCACCGCGGCGATCAGCGCGTGGCCGACCTCGTGGTAGGAGACAATCCGCCGCTCCTCCTTGCTCATGATGCGGTCCTTCTTCTCTTTGCCGACCAGCACCTCTTCCACTGCGACAAACAGATCCTTCTGAGAGACGTATTCGCGCTTCTCCTTGACCGCGTTGATGGCGGCCTCGTTGATCATATTCGCGAGATCCGAGCCCACTGCGCCGCTCGTCGCGAGTGCGATTTCCTTCAGATCCACCGTCTCATCCATCTTGACGTCCTTGGCATGTACGCGCAGGATCGCTTCACGGCCTTTCAGGTCCGGCCGCTCCACGATGATCCGGCGGTCGAAACGGCCGGGACGCAGCAGTGCCTTATCCAGAATCTCCGGGCGGTTCGTTGCGCCCAGCACCAGGATTCCCTTGGTTGTGTCAAAACCGTCCATCTCCGAGAGCAGCTGGTTCAGGGTCTGCTCCCGCTCCTCGTTTCCGCCGCCGTACTTGCTGTCGCGGCTGCGGCCGATGGCGTCAATCTCATCGATGAAGATAATGCACGGCGCGTTCTTCGTAGCTTCCCGGAACAGATCACGGACACGGGAAGCGCCGACGCCGACGTAGAGCTCGATAAAATCAGAACCGGTCAGGGAGAAGAAAGGCACATGCGCCTCGCCTGCCACCGCCTTGGCCAGCAGCGTCTTGCCCGTTCCGGGCGGGCCGACCAGCAGTGCGCCCTTGGGAAGCTTGGCGCCGATCTTCGTATAGTTTCCGGGATTGTGCAGGAAATCCACGACCTCCTGCAGAGACTCCTTGGCCTCGTCCTCACCGGCCACATCCTTGAACGTCACGCCGGTGTCCTTCTGAACATATTCCTTGGCGGTGCTCTTTCCGACACTGCCCATCATGCCGCCCCGGCCCATCCGGCTGAACAGCACGCTGAGCAGGATCCACATCAGCGCCACCGGCAGCACATAGGTCAGCAGGAAGGTCATGATCATGCCGGAGGAATCCGGCACGTCCGCGCTCACCTCGATGCCCGCCTTCAGGAGACGGTTTGTCAGCGTCTCATCCTCCTCCGCCTTGCCGGTGAAGTAGGTCACCTGGGAGCCGCGCACCAGAGGATTTTCTTCGGTCACCTTCGGCATGATCGTGATCCGGTCATCCTCAATCACGACGGAATCGATCTCCTGATTCTCGATCATCTGCATGAACTCAGAATAGGAAATTTCCTTCGTCGAGCTGCCGTTGATGCCGCGCATGAAATAGCTGATCAGCACGACTGTGATCAGCGTCGCAATCAGAAGAATAAACAGGTTCTGGCGCTGATTGCCGCCCTGTTTATCGTCCCGGCCGCCGCGGCCGCCGTCCTGGTTGTCACGCCGGTCCTGGCCGAAATCACCCAGGTCAAAACGTGACACGGAGCCGATCTGTCTGCTCCGGTCATATGCCTCTTCTCTACGATATGTATTCACAGATTTTTCTACTCCTCATATCCGTATTCGGGGACGGAAGCTGTCACAATCCCCGCTGCCCGCCGGATTTTGCCCAGTGGACAATCAAAATTAATTATAAATATGAAAGCAGTTCAAATCAATCATCCGCCCTGGGAAAAGCTGTGAAAAGACTGTGAAAAGCCTAAAAAATCCATAAACAATCAGTCTGTCAAGTTGCGGCCGCAAGTTCACTGCGCTAAAATAAAATGACATGCCCTGTTTAAAAGGGCAGAAAGGTAAATGCGAATGAACTACGGAAAAGACAGTATCAGACAGCGGCGCCGCGAACTGAAGTCCAAGGGACGCAAGCGCGCCAGCTGGCTGCGGGTTACACTGATGCATCTCTTAGTCGCCGCGCTGATCGGCCTGATGATCCTGGGCGTCAGCACGCTCTGGGGCGTTTTCAAGGGCATCATTGCGACTGCGCCGGATATCGGAAATATTGACGTCACGCCCTCGGGCTTTTCAACTTTTGTCTATGACACGGACGGAAACCAGATCGCCAAGCTGGTCTCCACGGATTCGAATCGGATCCCGGTCACCATGGACATGATCCCGAAGGATATGCAGCACGCGTTTGTCGCCATCGAGGACGAGCGTTTCTACACGCACAGCGGCATCGATATTCAGGGTATCTTCCGCGCGGCCTGGAACGCCGTCACCAGCGGAGACCTCTCCCAGGGTGCTTCCACGATCACCCAGCAGCTGATCAAGAACAATGTTTTCACCGGGTGGACCAGCGAGACGCGCATGGAATCCATCCGCCGTAAAATCCAGGAGCAGTATCTTGCCGTGGAGCTCGAGAAGACCATGAGCAAGGATGATATCCTGGTCAATTACCTGAACACCATCAACCTCGGCCACAACACGCTGGGCGTGCAGGCCGCGTCGCTGCGCTATTTCGGCAAGTCCGTCAGCGATCTGACCCTGTCCGAGTCGTCGGTCATCGCCAGCATCACGCAGAATCCGACGCGCTATGACCCCATCACCAATCCGGAGAACAACATGCGCCGGCGTGAGGAGGTCTTAAAGCACATGCTGGAGCAGGGCTATATCGACCAGATGGCTTTTGACACCGCCATGGCGGACGATGTCTACTCCCGCATCTCTTTAGTGGACACGCAGACAGACGACGAGGAAATCAATTCGTATTTTGTCGACGCGCTCACCAACCAGCTGCTCAAGGATTTCATTGCGGCGGGCTACACTGAGACGCAGGCGTATCACCTGCTCTATTCCGGCGGTCTGTCCATCTATTCCACGCAGGACTCGGGCATTCAGAGAATCGTCGATTATGTCTGCACAGATCCGGCCAACTTCCCCGCCCAGACCAACTGGTATCTGAACTATCAGCTGACCGTCGAAGGCGCGGACGGCGCGCTTTCCAACTACTCCACCGAGATGCTGGAGCTGTGGTCCAGAGAGCAAAATCCGGCCTTCAGCCTGATTTTCCCTTCCCAGGAGGCGGCGCAGGAGGCTGTGGAGAATTATAAGAATTATGTGCTTTCATCGGGCGGCAGTGTCTACGATGAGCGCATGAGCCTCACGGCGCAGCCGCAGATTTCGCTGACCATTGAGGATCAGGCCACCGGCAATGTGGTCGCCATGGTCGGCGGCCGCGGTGAGAAGACCGCAAACCGGACGCTGAACCGCGCGACGGATTCGCCCAGACAGCCCGGATCGACCTTCAAGATTGTCGCCGCCTACGCGCCGGCGCTCGATGCGGCCGGCATGACCCTGGCGGACACCCAGGACGACGCGCCCTTCAATTTCGAAGACGGAACGCCCTGCCGGAACTGGTACGGCGAGTCCTACCGCGGCATCACGACGCTGCGTGTCGGTATTCAGGATTCCATGAATATCATCGCCGTCAAGACGCTGACGGACATCACCCCGGCACTGGGCTTTGACTATCTCCAGCGCTTCGGCTTCACAACGCTGGTCGATCAGCAGGAAATAGGCGGCAAGGTCTACTCGGATATCCAGCAGACCCTGGCGCTGGGCGGTCTGACCAAGGGCGTTACGAACTATGAGCTGAACGCCGCCTACGCGACCATCGCCAACGGCGGAACCTATATTGAGCCCAAGCTCTACTCCCGCGTCGTGGATCACGATGGAAACGTGATTCTGGATGCTTCCACTTACCGCCAGGAGCGCCGCGTGCTCAAGGAGACGACCGCGTGGCTTCTTACTTCAGCCATGCAGGATGTCGTCACGAAGGGCACCGGTACCGCTGTGAACTTCGGTACGACTGCCATCGCGGGCAAGACCGGTACCACCAACGCCTACAACGACGTCTGGTTCGCCGGCTACACACCGAATTACACCTGCACCTGCTGGGCAGGTTATGACGAAAATACCAAGCTCTCCTCCTCCGAGGAGAAGAATCTGGCCAAAACCATCTGGCGCCGGGTCATGGAGCAGATTCCCGCGAATCTGAATGCTTCCACCTTCCAGATGCCCGGCGGCCTCGTTCAGCAGCAGGTCTGCTCCATGTCCGGCAAGCTGCCGGTCGCGGGGCTGTGCGACGCCTCTCTGCTGACGGAATATTTTGCGGCTGACACACTCCCGGCCGAGAGCTGCGACGTGCACTTCCAGGGTACGGTCTGCGCCTACTCCGGTCTGCCTGCCAGCGATGCCTGCCCGTTCAAGACCACGGGTGTCCTGGTCGTGAGCCCGGATCACGCAGGAGAGTCCTGTGAGCACACGGCGGAATTCATGGCCCGCGAAAATGCCGGCTCGCTCATTGAGCAGCAGCGGCTTGAGCTGCAGCTGCGGCAGACCGGCGTCACCCTCGAGGATGCCACCAATGCGCTGCACCAGGCCTCGGATCTGCTGGCCGCAACGCAGGCACAGCTGGTCACTGCCCAGCAGAGCGGAGACCCGGAGGCGATTGCACTCGCACAGGCCCAGGTGGATACGGCGACGGAGAATTATAATTTTGCCCTCGCTGCACAGGCTGCGGCGGCCGCAGCCGCTGCGAACGCGGGACAGTAGGATACTTCTGAATCCGGAAAGTGTTTAAAAGATATGCGAAATAGTATGCAGCGGCGGATCGCTCTGATTCTGGTTTTCATAGCCGTTATTCTGGCGGTGATTCTGCTCGTCCGCGCCCGGCGCAGTGCGAAGGAGGCGGAGGTATCGGAGGAGTCCGCTCTTTCCGGCGAGCAGTTTTCGGAAGCGGCCCTGGAGAATGCCCCGGCGCAGCTTCTCCCGCTTCCCGGAATTCTTTCTCCGGGCAACATCCATCCCGCCGCCGCACTTCTGAATACAAACACCCAGTTCTATTCGTACAAGGACGAAGGCAGCACCATCACAACAGCTGTCGGCATCGATGTGTCCGAGTATCAGGGCCAGGTCGACTATGAGAAGGTGCGGGATGCCGGCATTCAGTTTGTCATCATCCGGATCGGCTATCAAGGCTACGAGACTGGCCGGATGGTAGTGGATAAGACTTTCTATCGGAACTATCTCGATGCACACGAGGCGGGGCTGCCGGTGGGCGTCTATTTCTTCTCCCAGGCAGTCGACATTGAGGAAGCCCGCCGCGCGGCAGGCTTTGTCCTCGCCACGCTGGACGGCATCGAGCCGGAGCTTCCCATTGTCTATGACTATGAGGTGCACCACGCGGACACCGCCCGGGCTTCGGACCTGTCCCAGTACAGCGCCACAGCCTCTGCTCTCGCCTTCTGTGAGGTCATCCGCAATGCCGGCCACACGCCGATGATTTACATGAATGACCAGGCCGCCTACGGCAAATATGATCTGGACGAGTTTTCCGACATCCCGGTCTGGTACGCGTCCTACGTCAAGGACCCGGAGCTGCCCTGCGGCTTCACCTGCTGGCAGTATTCCTGCACCGGCAGCGTATCCGGTGTGGACGGCGACGTGGACCTCAACCTCTTATTCCTTCAGAAGGAGAACAATTAAGATGGCTTATCATTTTTTTGCGGCGATTTCCCGCATGAAATATATTGACCGCTGGCAGCTGATGCGCAACTCCCGCGAGGAGAATCTGTGCGAGCATTCCATGGAGGTGGGCATGATCGCCCACGCGCTGTGCGTGATTGGAAACGTGCGCTATGGCAAGAACCTGGACGCAGACCGCGCTGCGGTGATCGGACTGTATCACGACGCATCGGAGATTATCACGGGCGACATGCCCACGCCAGTGAAGTACTACGGGGACGAAATCCGGACCGCGTACAAAAAGGTGGAGGCCGTCGCCGAGAACCGTCTGCTGGACAAGCTTCCGGCGGATCTAGCCCCGGTGTATCGGAGTATTTTCGGAACGCCGGATCCGGAAAAGGAAAACGAAAGCCCGGATCCCGCTGCCGCTGAGGCTGCAGAATCCGAGCGTTATATGCGCCGCCTTGTCAAAGCCGCTGACAAGCTTTCCGCACTGATCAAATGTATGGATGAGACAGCCGCCGGCAACACAGAGTTCCGCACCGCCATGCAGTCCACCATGAAATCACTGGATGTCCTGGCCGCAGAGCTCCCGGAGCTTCGCGATTTCATGGAAGAGTTCCTGCCGTCCTACGGCCACACCCTGGACGAGCTGGCTTGAATTAGTTGATCCGACGGTCGGCCTTCTGGCCGGCCTTTTTTCCGAACAGGATGTAATACTGATAATACGCCGGGTTATAATCTCCGAAGGCCTTGACCAGCTCCGGATAGTTGGCCTTGTAGATGGCCAGGTTGAACGCTGCATTGCCGTTTAAGCCCGCCGGAATTCCGCAATTCAGGAAATTCTCAAACAACACGTTCTCATCATAGGGCAAAACCTGGTTGATCGCCGGGTATGCGCCATAGTACCAGGCAGGGTCAAAGACATCCTTCATATCTGCCGCGGTCAGGGGAATGCCGGCCAGCAGCTTATACAGGAAAGGTGAAATCAGGCCTTCCTGATAGAGTCTTGTGGCTGCTTCGATCGGGAAGACCGTGGTCGGATCCAGGTAGAGCTGATAGATATTCAGCTCGTTGATGACCTGGTAGCGCAGCGCCAGACGGATCTCCCGGTAAACCGCTGTCGCATCCGTGTTCTTCTGCAGCGCCTCGGTCATGGTCTTGATCCAGGGATACTGCTCATTCCAGTAAGTGTCGTAGGGCGCCTTCGCCTGCACAGAAACTGCCGGGGTGTACAGGATGCTGCCTGCCACGACTGCCGCCGCGAGGATTCCCGCTGTCCATCTTGCTCTTCTGCTCATATCTGCTCCTTTTCTATCTGCTCTCTTTCAAGCTGTGTGCTGCCTTTTATCTGTTGATACTGCTCTTGCTGATGCCGCTCTTGCTGTATTATGCCGCTCAGTCCGGTTTACTCCGCCCGCAGGGCATCGATCGGATTCAGCCGGCTCGCGCGCCGCGCGGGCGCCCAGCCGAAGATGATGCCGACCGCTGCGGAGAAGCCCAGTCCCAGCGCAATTGCGGACGGTGAGACCGCAAAGGGCGTGTCCATCAGTCTGGCGCCAATCAGGGCAATCAGACATCCAAACAGTACACCAATCAGACCGCCGATGATGGAGAGGATCACGGCCTCCAGGAGAAACTGGGTCTGAATCCGGGCCGGTTCCGCGCCGAGGGCCTTGCGCAGGCCGATTTCCTTCGTCCGCTCTGAGACGGAGACCAGCATCATGTTCATGATGCCGATGCCGCCGACCACCAGCGCGATGCCGGCAATGCCGCCGAGCATGGTGGACAGCATGGAGGAAACCGTGTTCATGGTATCCATGAGGGAATCCAGGTTGAAGATCTGGTACGCGCCCTCCGTGTTGTTGTAGATCTTATCCAGCGTCTCCCGGAGATTCTCTTCCACATCCGCATTGGATGCGCCGTCCTCCACGTAGATGTCGAGGCTGGTCACGTTCTTGTTCCAGCTCATGGTCAGGGCGTTCTTATAGGGAATGATGACGCTGCCGTCCAGATTGCTCCGGTCGCTGTAGGCGGAGAAGAGACTGTTGTCCTGCTTCTGTACGCCGACGATCAGATATTCCGCGCCGTTTAAGCGCACCGTCTTGCCCACGGCCTCCGTGCCTTTCAGAATATTCGTCCGAAAATCCTGATCAATCAGGCAGACGTTGATGTTGCCGCTCATATCTGAAGCGTTCAGCGCGCGTCCGCTTTCCACCACATCATTATAGGCAAAATACAGCTCATTGCGGCCGGTCACGGAGACGTTGTCATAGACCTTGAAATCATAGACCGCTGCCGTGGAACCGGAGACCTGGGGCGAGACGCCCTTGACACCCGGCACCGCCATGAGGGTTTTCAGATCGGCGTCGGTCAGGCCCTGTTTCATCGCCGTTCCGGGCGCAGAGACCGACAGCGTGCCGGCGCCCAGCTCCGAGAACTGGCCCAGAATAGAGCTGGTGGCATTCTGTACCAGCGTGATCAGGCCGATGACGGCTGCGACACCGATGATGATGCCCAGCATCGTCAGGAAGGACCGCATTTTGTTCGTTATGATATTCTGCACAGAGATCCGGAGGCTCTGCCGCACCGTATAGATCAGCTTACGCATCTTCCAGTTTCCCTTCGCTGAGTTTTCCATCCAGGATTCGCACAATCCGGCTCGCGTGAGAGGCAATCTTGGCATCGTGCGTGATCATGATAATCGTCCGTCCCTCATTGTTCAGCGCGTGGAACAGCTCCATGACCTGGGCACCGGTCTTCTGATCCAATGCGCCGGTCGGTTCGTCGGCCAGCAGGATGGTCGGGTTGGTCGCGATCGCTCTCGCAATGGCGACGCGTTGCTGCTGTCCGCCGGAGAGCTGATTGGGGAAGTTCTTCATTTTGTCCCCGAGGCCCACCTTTTCCAGCATGTCCTCCACCCGCTCTCTGCGCTGCTTTTCCGGCATATTGGCGTAGATCAGCGGCAGTTCCACATTCTCATAGGCTGTCTGCTTCTGCAGCAGATAGAAGGACTGGAAGATGAAGCCGATCTCCTTGTTGCGGATCTGCGCCAGCTGCGCTTCCCGCTGCCCTCTCACCGGTTTTCCGGACAGATAATAGTCACCGGAGGTGGGCACGTCGAGGCAGCCGATGATGTTCATCAATGTCGTCTTGCCGGATCCGGAGGGACCCAGCACGGCGAGAAACTCCCCTCTCTTCACAGTGAGCGTGACGTCATCCAGCGCCCGGAAGGTTTCTTCACCGATCCGGTAGTCCTTGACAATATGAGCCATGTGCAGGATCTCGTCTTCACCCGGCGTATAAGGTTCGGCCGCCGAAGTTGTGCCGGAAGGCCGCATTTTGCCAAATCGTTTCATCAGGGTTCGTCTCCGTCAGGGCCGTTTCCGTCAGGACCGTTTCCTCGTCCGCCGCCATCGCCGGGGCCGCTGACTTCCACGTTCATCTGCGGGTACATGCCGGCCGCTGTCTCATAGTAGGTCTCGCCGGCCTCCAGTCCGCTGACGATCTGAATGTAGGTGCCGTCGGTCTCGCCGGTGAGCACCGTGCGGTGCTGCGGGCCCTCGCGGCCTTCGCCCGGAACCAGCACATAAGAGGTGCCGTCCGCCTCGGTCTGCACCGCTGCAGACGGGACAGCGACCACGTCCGGAATGCTCATCAGCACCAGCTTCACTTCGGCACTCATGCCGCTGCGGGCTTCCTCGTCGCCCGGAAATTCCACTTCGGAAGTGAAATAGGAGACGCCGTTCTGCACCTCCGCCACGCGGGAAATGGAGGCGATGGTGCCCTCATAGGTCTTGCCGGTGGCGTCTAGCGTGATGCTCACAGGGGAGCCGGTGGTGACGCCGCCGATGTCGTATTCATTAATCTTGATATCCACCTTCATGGTGTCAAAACTTGTCACCGTCGCCAGGAGCGTCGCCTGTGTGACGGAGTCGCCGACCTTCACGGGCAGGCTGGTGACCACGCCGTCCATGGGCGCCGTGATGGTGCAGTAGCCGATCTGCTTGTAAAGATTGTTCAGCGTGATCTGGCTGGCGGTCTGGTCCGCCGAGGCCCGGGCCGACTCGACTTGCAGCGCGTAGTTGTTGAGCTGCTGTCTTGAGCTGTTGGCGGCGGCGTTATAATTATCGATGGTATTGAGGTAGTTGAACTGGGCTGTGACCAGTGAGTCGTAGAGCCCAGTCAGGGAGTTTTCTTCCTTGATCTTGGCCGCGTTGTAGTTCGCAACGGCCTGGTTGTAGGACTGCCAGGCGCTATCAAGCGCAAGCTGCGCACTGGCCTCGCTATTAATGCTCTTTCCTGCCTGTGCTTCTTCCAGCCCCAGCTGTGCGCTCCGCACACCCTGATAGCTGGAGTCCACGCTCTGCATGGCAGCCATAAGACTCGTGCCGAAGCCTTGATTATTGAGCCCCACCTCGTTATTAAAGGCACGCTGAGCATTGACCAGCTGCGCGAAGGCGCTGTCGATGGCCTGCTGCGCACCGAGCATCTGACTGTCCAGGTTGTTATCGAGATTATATTTGTAATTGTTGTACTGACTCTGGGCCTGCTGCACGGACAGGGAGGCGCTGCGGCCCGATGCCGCGAGCTGCGCTTCCTGCTGATCGATCTGCTGCTGGATCGGCTCGGGATTCAGCTCGATCAGAACATCTCCTGCGTGCACCTCGTCCCCGGCTTCCACCAGAAGCTCACGAACCTTTACCCCGCCGACATCCGGATAGACATTCCGGTAATCCACGGGGTTAATAGTTCCGGAGAAGCTCCGGTAGTTCTCCAGATCCCGGATCTGTGCTGTCTTCTCGGTCAGTCCCGCCAGCGCGGCATTATTGCTGCCGCAGGAAGACAGGGACGGAACCAGCGCAGCCGTCAGCAGCACGACGCTTAAGACTGCGGCAGCGGCGCCCAGGCCCGTCGGGATCTGCCGCCGTTTCGCTGCAGATGCTTTCTAAGCCCGTCAGCCTGCGCCTGATCTTCGTTGAATGTCTGCTCTTCCTCCAGTTCGATCCACTCCAGACCGTTCTCTATATCATTCCTTTTCGGATTTTCTCTATTCATCCTATTCTCCTGCCCATCCTTCTGATGTCGGATTATTCTTCTGAACACTGCGAGATTCATTGTATCGCAATTTAACTTACTAACAAAGTAAATCGGTGAAATTTCACATTTTTTTAATATTCACCGCATACTCAGAAGACGCCGTGACCGCAGTTTCCCCGGCGGTGCATTGCATTCTGCAAGTTTCCTCGCTTTTCAATACATGCTTAGCAAGCGCTGCGGCCGGAACTGTATTGCATTCCGCGGCTTCCTTCTCTTTTCAATACATGCTTAGCAAGCATTGCGGTCGAAACTGTATTACATTCCGCGGCTTCCTTCCCTTTTCAATACATGCTTAGCAAGCATTGCGGCTGGAACTGTATTGAATCCTGCGGCTTCCTTCTCTTTTCAATACATGCTTAGCGAGTGCTGCCGCTGGAACTGTATTGCATTCCGCAAGTTTCTCCCCTTTTCAATACATGCTTGGCAAGCATTGCCGCCGGAATTGTATTGCATTCCGCATGTTTCTTCCCTTTTCAATACATACCCACTAATAGAAGCCTGAAGGAACAAAAAAGAGGTATTGAAATCCGGAAATTTTCCGATATTTCAATACCTCCAATCTTATGAATTGATTCTGCGATCAGCGATCCTTCAACTTACCACTCCAGCACCCGCTTTACTGCGCTGTGGCCGGTCAGTTTGGCACTGACATCATCCGGCTGGCTGAAGGAAGCGTAGATCTCGAAGCGGCCGGACCGGATTTTCCGGACACCCTCCTCGTCGACGGAGGTGAAGGCCTTCTCAGGCAGTTCCAGGATCACATCCTTGCACTCATCGCGGCGCAGCTTCAGGCGCTTGAAGCCGGCGAGCTGAGGATTGGGCACGGCGCAGGGATCGTCCAGGCCGTGCATATAGATCTGCAGCACATCCTCTGTGTCCGCGCCGCGGTTTTCCACAGAGACGATGACGCGCACCACATGGTTGCTGTGGTTGATCTCATCCTTTTCCTTCTCGCTTAGGCCGCTTTCCGCAAGCTTCTGAACCACCATGCCGGTCACGGAGCAGTCTCCGTAGGTCAGGCCATATCCGAAGGGATACAGCGGTGTTCCTTCATAGTAGCGGTAGGTCCGGTTCTTCATGGAATAATCCGTGAAGTCCGGCAGATCCTTCGTATCTTTGTAGAAGGTCAACGGAAGCTTGCCGGAGGGCGAGACCTCTCCGAAGAGAATCTGCGCCAGGTCCGTGCCGCCCCGGGCACCCGGGTAGAACGCCTGAATCACTGCGTCGGCTTTCTCCTGCGGAAGTGAAAGATCAATAGCGCTGCCTGCGGCGTTGATCACAATCACCGGCTTATCGCAGGGAAGGAGTGAGCGCAGCAGCTCCTCCTGGAACGGCGGCAGATGCAGATCCTTCTTGTCTCCCGAAGAATAAGCGTTTCCGGTATCTCCTTCTTCGCCTTCCAGCGTCTCATCAAGTCCGACGACTAAGATGACCACATCTGAATATTCCACCACGGTCCGGGCTTCCGCCAGACGATCCGGCGCCTCAGGCTTCGAGAGATTCTCCACGTTGTCCTTGTACAGGTGGCAGCCCTCGGAATAAAGAATCCGCGCGCTCTCTGTGCCGTTTTCCTGCGCCCACTTTTCCGTGTAGTCCTGGATTCCTTCCAGCACCGTCACATACCGCGAAGAAGTACCGTGATAATTACCGATCAGCGCACTGCGGCTGTTGGCATTGGGTCCGATCACGCCGATGACAGGCGTTTTTCCGGCGGACATCGCTCTCAGGTTCAGCGGCAGCACACCGTTATTCTTCATAAGAACAATGCCTTCCTTCGCCGCGCGGTGTGCCAGTGCCAGGTTCGCTGCGCACTCCACCTCCGTGAACGGAATCTCGTCATACGGCGTTTTTTCCGGATCAAACAGACCCAGCAGGAATCTTGTGGTAAACAGACGGATGCAGGATTCGTCAATCCAGGCCTGATCGATCAGCCCCTGCTTTACCGCATCCAGAATCTTCTGATAGGTGCATCCGCAGTTCACGTCGCATCCGTTCTTCAGCGCCAGCTGCACGGATTCCTCCGGTGAATTCGTCACCTTGTGATTCTCATGGAAGTCCCGGATGGCCCAGCAGTCGGAGACAAAATGTCCCTTGAAGCCCCATTTTTCACGCAGGATCTTCTGCAGAGCGGGACTGGCGCAGCAGACCTCGCCGTTAGTGCGGTTGTACGCGCCCATCACGGCTTCAACGCCCGCCTCTTTTACGCAGGCTTCAAAAGCCGGCAGATAGGTTTCTTCCATGTCCTTCGGATCTGCCTTCGCATCGAAGGAATGCCGCAGCGCCTCCGGTCCGGAGTGAACGGCAAAGTGCTTGGCGCAGGCCGCTGCCCGCAGGTATCCGCCGTTGTCGCTTCCATCCCGGCCCTGAATTCCCTGGATGAACCGGACGCCGAGCCGGGCTGTCAGGAACGGATCCTCGCCGTAAGTCTCATGTCCTCTGCCCCATCTGGGATCGCGGAAAATATTCACATTCGGAGACCAGAAGGTCAGTCCCTTGTAAATATCCCGGTCATCGTGTGCCGCCTGCGCATTGTATTTCGCGCGTCCTTCCCGCGCAATGCAGGCGCCGATTTCCTCCATCAGGTCCTCGTCAAAAGCTGCCGCCAGTCCGATGGCCTGCGGGAACATGGTTGCGGTCCCGGCCCGGGCGACGCCGTGCAGCGCCTCATTCCACCAGTTATACTCAGGGATATTCAGTCTCGGAATGGCCGGTGCATCATAACGCAGCTGTGAGGCCTTTTCCTCCAGCGTCATCCTGGCTACCAGCTCCTGTGCGCATTTTCTGGCTTCTGATCGATTCATGATTCCCGCCTCCTGATTTCTGAGTTCAGATTTTCTGAACTCTGAGTCATGATGAAAACAAATTCTGAAAGTTTGGGGCTGTATCCATGTTTAAAATTTGAAACAATACAAAAATATGTTAAGATTAGTTTATGGGTACTGAATCAGAAAAGTCGTCCGGCTGGGACGGCGTTCCGCTTAAATATCGTCAGCCTGTGCGTGGATACATCGGCAGAACCGTCACCGATTCTGTCGAGGAGGTTGATTTTGTGCCCGGCACCCATGTGCGCATCTGGTACAACAATCAGCTGGATCCCTATGCGATGCATCACCATGCGGCGGTCGAGATTGTGGTCTGTATGGAGAATACCTACAGCACGATCGCCGGAAACCAGCTTTATCATCTGAATGCTTCTGATATTCTGATTATTCCGCCTCATGTTCCGCATCGGCACCTGGGCGGCATCGAGGGGGCACGCTTTATCTGTCTGTTTGACCTCTCCCCGCTGAACGCATTCGAGGAATTCCGCGCGCTCACGTCCATGATGCTGGATCCGATCTATCTGACGAGGAAATCCTCCCCGTCGCTGTACCTGCGTGTGTACGAATCCATGATGCGCATTGTTGACAATTACTTTTCCACCCAGAGTACCTGGGAGATGTCTATTTATGCTGAGCTGCTGAATGTGTTTGCGGGAATTGGAAAGGAGCGTCTGTCCGATTCCGATAACTTTTCTCCCGCCGGCAGCACCCATTTCCAGGCGAATTATGATAAATTCTCCGGCCTGATGCTCTATCTGGATGAGCACTACGCCGAGGATATTTCCCTGGAGCAGGCGGCTGAACTGGTCGGCTTCTCCAAGTTCCATTTCAGCCGCCTCTTCAAGGAATATGCGGGTACTACCTTTTATGACCATCTGGTCCGCAGACGTGTGCGTGCCGCACAGGAACTGCTGTCAACCAGTATGTCCATCACTGAAATTACTTTCCGGACCGGATGGGGGTCGCTTACTTCTTTCAGCCGCAGCTTCCGGAAATATACCGGAATGTCCCCCTCCGAATACCGCGCTCTGTCTGAGACAGTCAAGCCGTCCAACACAGCTCTCTACGCGGGAGCTTCTCACGCTCAGCACGCACTGCAATGAGAAGGCATCTTTCTATCTTCTTATCAGGTCTGCGGCCCTTTTACGGGCCGCTTTTTATGTGTTTTTATCAGCCCTTCACCGAGCCGAGCGCGACACCTGCGATGATGTACTTCGAAAGTGCAAGGTATACAACAATCAGCGGAAGTGCTGTCAGGGTCAGTCCCAGATAGACTGCGCCGTATTCTGTCTTGTAGATATCTCCTCTTAGCAGCGAGACCATGATCGGAAGCGTATATTTCTTCTGATCTGTCAGAAGAATCAGAGGCTCGAACAGTCTGTTCCAGCTGCTGACAAAACTGAAGATCGCCTGCGTCGCAATCGCCGGCTTCATGATCGGAAGCGCAATCAGATTGAAAATGTAGAATTCTTTCGCGCCGTCGATCCGGGCCGACTGGACGATTTCCAGCGACAGGGCCGGCTGCATGTACTGCCGCATGAAGAAGACCATGGAGGGCGATGCAATGGCCGGCAGGATCAGCATGGAGAGGTGGTTCGTCATGTGGATCTTATAGACCATCTGATAGAAACCGATCATCGTAATCTGCGCCGGAATCATCATGATTGCCATGATGAAGGAGAAGAACGCCTTCCTTGCCTTCCACTGGTAGACCACCAGTGCATACGCGGTCAGTGTGGAGAAGTAGGTCGCCAGCGCCGTCGCGCTGATGGAAACGATCAGCGAGTTCATGAAACCGACGGACGGCCTGAAGCTCTTTCCCAGCAGGATCTTCAGGTTGTTGGAAAAATAGTGCGACGGGATCAGCGATACCGCGTGCTGCTGAATCTGTGTCGTGGACCTTGTCGAGTTGACGATCATAATAAGGAAAGGCATTACACTCAGGATGGCCAGAAATACACAGATAATGAAAATCACGGTTTTCTTTCCGTAGTGGTTCTTATTCTTACTCATGATTTCGCCGCCTCCTTCTGTCGTCTTTTCTCCTCCTTGATCTGCTGTTTCACGATCTTTTCAAGTTTTGCCTCGTCTCTGTCACGCAGAGCATAGAACAGGAGGGCGGAGCTCAGGCAGATCAGTACGAACATGAGCATGCTGGCAGCCGCGGCACGGTTGTAGAGGTAGCTTCCGGAGAAGGCCAGGTTGTAAATAAACACACTCGTCGTCAGGGTTGCGTTGTCCGGACCGCCCATCAGGAACAGTCTCGGAATATCGAACATATTCAGACCGCCGATCAGGCTGGTGACCAGGGTGAACAGCAGGATGGTCTTGATATTCGGAATCGTTACCTGCCAGAAGGTCTGCCATCCGTTGGCGCCGTCCACTTCCGCAGCCTCGAAGATCTCGGGGCTGATACCCAGAACACCGGAAATCAGGATGATCATCGTGTAGCCGTACCACATCCAGGTCTGGATGAAGATGACAATATCCTGTGCGATATTTTTCTTTACAAGGAAATTGTAAGGTGAATCAAAGATGCCAAAGCGTGTCATCAGGTCGTTGACCGGGCCCATCGGATAGCCGAACAGGGCGTTGAACAGGATTGCGACGGTCGCAGCCGTGATGATGTTGGGCATATAGAAAAGAACCTTGAAAATGCCTTCGCCCGGGATCTTGAAACGCCGGTCCGTAAACCAGGCAGCAAGCAGCAGCGCCAGAGCCAGCTGAGGAATGAAGTTGCAGACCCACAGCTTGATGGTGTTCTTAAACGCTGTCTGGAAAGTCGGGCTGGTCAGAATCGTAACAAAGTTTGCAAAAGGCTTCTCCAGAAAATGCCAGTCTGTCTTACCGATTCCTTTCAGATCCGTAAAACCGATCACTGCGGTGTACAGGGTCGGATACAGCTGAAAGATCAGGAATGCAATGACAAACGGAATGGAGAAAAGGTAGCCGTATCTTGCATAGCTGAAATTTTTCTTCTTGTTCATAGGTAGTCCCCCGCATGAGTTATACTATGATGTCTTCCGCATATTGTGAGTGTGAACTTAGAATGAAACCGGCGGGGTGGGTCAAAGGAGGAAGCCCACCCCGCCGAAGCTGATAAATTACTTAAGACATTTCCTTAAATTACTCAGCATCGATACCGAGGTTGTCGGAAACAGTCTGCTTGAAGTCTTTGATCGCTGCATCACGATCCTTCTCGCCTGCTGCATATGCGCGGACCTGATCTCTCCAGATCTGGTTGATGGACTCATCATACTGGGTCAGGTTCTTGCCGTTTGCATACTGGTTTGCAGGTACGAATACGTCGAACATGTTCTGGCCGCCCAGGAAGTCAAGCTCGCCGTTGGACTTCGCCATGACAGTACCGGAAGCGACGCAGTCCTTCGTGCCGCCTTCGCCGTTCAGTGTGCCGTTTGCCCACTTGTACTGCAGGCCGTCATCGGTGGTATCAAGTGTGATGTAGTAAATCAGTTCCTTAACTGCATCGACCTTTGCAGGATCCATGTTCTTGTTTGCAAGAACCCATGTGCCGCCCCAGAAGAATCCGATCGGAGGAGCTGTAACTGCCCAGTCACCATAGGTGCCTTCGCCGACTGCTTCGCCGCCGCAGTTCGGAGCCAGTGTGTAGTTGATCAGCCATGCGGGTCCGAAGAAACCGAATACCGGCTTCGCGCCCTCACCCTTCATGTCAGCAAACCATGCATCCTGCCAGTCCTGAGTCTGGTTGGACCAACCGTTGTCGGTCAGATTCTTGGAGATATCCAGGAATGCTTCTCTCTTGGGATCGATGTGAAGCAGGCCATCCTCTGTCAGCCAGCCTTCATCGGAGCTGTTCTCAACTGCGTGCCAGACATCGCCGTCACCGGAGACGATTGCTACGCCGTTGTCAGCCAGTGTGCCGGCTGCTTCGAAGAACTTATCCCAGCTGCCGGAACCGGAGCCGATGATCTCGCCGATTGCTTCCGGATCGTCTGTTCCGAAAACTTCCTGAGCGATGGATCTTCTGTAGATGAATGCACCGCCGGTTGCCTGATAGCCAAGGCCGTCGACCTTTCCATCCTGATTGGTTCCGATATCAACGGAATACTGTGCGATGTCAGCTGCCTTGATCTCTGCATCAATATCGATGCCCAGATCCTCGTAAGGCATTGCGAAATCCTGCATGTCGCCCTGTGTATACTTCAGAACGAAAGCGGATTCTGCGCAGTAGATGTCAGGCTGCTCAGCGCCGCCTGCCTGAAGGGCCTGGTCCAGAGCCGGCTGATAAGCGCCCTCAGTGGTTGCAATGATGGTCGAATTCACGGTGTAAGGGAAATCCGGATGCGCTTCCAGGTACTTGTCAATCATGCCCGGAACTTCATCCGTGAATGTCCACAGATTGATCACGCCGCCTGCTGCCGGAGCTGCTTCTTCTTCTGCCGGAGCTGCTTCTTCTTCTGCCGGAGCCGCTTCCTCAGCCGGAGCTGCTTCTTCTTCTGCCGGAGCTGCTTCTTCTGCTGCCGGTGCTTCTGCTGCCGGAGCTGCCGGAGCTGCACCGCAGCCTGCAAGGACAGTCGCGGTCATGACGCCAGTTAAGATGACTGCCAATACTCTCTTTTTCATTGGTTTCCTCCTTATAACTTTTATTTGCTGTTTACGGGACTCATCCCGTCTGTTACGCTTAATTCTGTTATATCAGCAATCGTTTTCGAAGATTATACAGAAATTGCTTTTTTGTTCACAGATATTGCCAATATGCACAGTTTTTTAGTATCTTTATATGGAATTTGGTAAAATCTGCACAAAGAAATGCGTCTTATTGATTTTGCGCAATTAGTTCACGCTGATTATAGACGTTTTAATATTTAAGAGGTAAACGTAATATGGATAAGCTGTTTGGCCCGAATAATCCGGTCACCATCTTCCTCGGAAGGTTTTTCGATCTGATCCTTTTAAATGTGATCTTTATCGTCACCTGCCTTCCCATCATCACGATCGGCGCAGCCATCACTGCGCTCTATCACGAGACCATCGCGATCGTAAAAAAAGAAAGCACCTATCCTGCCCGGTCATATTTTGCCTCTTTTAAGCAGAATTTCCGGCAGGCGACGATACTGTGGTCCGCACTCCTTGTGCTCATTCTGTTTTTCTCCGCAGACCTGTATGTAATTTATAACGTGATTGATCCGGCGTACCGTTTTCTGCAGTACCCTGTGTGGCTGATCCTGATCGGCATCGTCTCCGTGCTGCTGTACGCCTTCCCGCTGCTGGCCACACATGAAGAAACTGTCCCGCAGCTGGTGCGGAACAGTTTCCTCTTAAGTCTTTCCAATTTTCCCTTTACAGTTTCCTGTTTCGTGCTGATCGCGCTGATCGTCGATTTATCGATGCACAACGGCTCCATTCTCGTCGGTTTCTTCAGCCTGTTTCTGTTCTTCGGCTGCGCCGCGATAGCGCTCCTGTTCTCCGTTTTCTTCGTCCGGATCTTCCGGAAGGCGGAGAAACACTGATCTATCAGATCCGGCAAAATCCGGCCAGCCGGCATTTCTTACAGCGCGCCGAGCACTTCTCCGATCTTTCCGTCGATGATCAGGTCCGCCTGGGCGTCGCGGCTCGTGGCGCTCTTGTTGATCAGCACCAGCTTATTCCCGCGATAATAATCGATCAGGCCGGCCGCCGGGTAAACCACCAGCGAGGTGCCGCCGATGATGAGCATGTCCGCCTCGGAGATGCAGCGGACCGCCTCGTTCAGAATGCCCATGTCCAGGCCTTCCTCATACAGCACCACATCCGGCTTCACGCGGCCGCCGCACTTTTCGCAGACCGGCACGCCCTTCGAATTCAGAATGTAATGCACATCATAGAAGGTGTGGCATTTCTCGCAGTAATTGCGCAGCACGGATCCGTGCAGCTCCAGCACCTTCTTGCTGCCGGCCTTCTGATGCAGGCCGTCGATGTTCTGTGTAATAACGGCCTTCAGCTTGCCCCGCTGCTCCAGCTCCGCCAGCTTTAAGTGCGCCGCGTTGGGCTGCGCATCCGGCGCGATCATCTTCTCCTTGTAGAACTCGAAGAATTCCTCCGGCCGCTGGCGATAGAAGGTGTGGGAGACAATCGTCTCCGGCGGATACTTATACTTCTGCGCATACAGGCCGTCCTGGGAACGGAAATCCGGGATGCCGCTCTCCGTGGAGACGCCAGCGCCTCCGAAAAAGACAATGTTGTCGCTCCCCTCTACCAGCTCCCGCAGCTTCGCGATCTTCTCCTCTAAAGTCATATGTATCCCCCCCTTTTCTGATTTAAAAAGATACATAACGGACATCGGCGCCCGCCGAGCCATTATGTATCTTTTATGATGATCAATATGTGTGACTTGCCTTAGTCGATCCGGCAGATCCAGCCCTCAGGTGCCTCGATGCGGCCCATCTGAATACCGGTCAGCGTGTCATACAGCTTCTGCAGAACCGGACCCATCTTCTCCTGGTTGTCGCGGAAGCAGATTTCCTTTCCGTGATCGTTGATCTTCGCAACCGGCGAAATGACGGCGGCGGTGCCGCACAGACCCATCTCGGTGAAGTTTCCGACCTCGTCCAGGTACACCTCGCGCTCGGTCACCTTCAGGCCCAGATAGTGCTCTGCGACATAGACCAGTGAGCGGCGGGTGATGGACGGCAGAATGCTGTCCGATTTCGGGATCGTCAGGTTTCCATCCTCATCGACGAAGATGGTGTTGGCGCCGCCGGTCTCCTCGATCTTGGTGCGGGTCGCGGGATCCAGATACACGTTCTCCGCGAAGCCTTCCTCATGGGCCGTCACGATGGCGTGCAGGCTCATCGCGTAGTTCAGGCCAGCCTTGATGTGGCCGGTTCCTCTCGGTGCCGCGCGGTCAAAATCTGACACCTTGATGATGATCGGCTTCGCGCCGCCCTTGAAGTACGGGCCCACCGGCGTCACGAAAATACGGAACTGATACTCCTCGGCCGGCTTCACGCCGATGACCGGGCTGATACCGAAGGAATACGGGCGGATGTAGAGCGTCGCGCCGCTGCCATACGGCGGCACCCAGGCTTCGTTGGCCTTGACGACCTGTCTCACTGCGTCAATGAAGCGCTCCTTCGGGAAAACCGGAATCTCCAGGCGCTCTGCAGACATGACCATGCGCTCCGCGTTCAGGTCAGGGCGGAAGCAGACGATGTGTCCGTCCTCGGTCTCATAGGCCTTGAGTCCCTCGAAAACAGTCTGGGCATACTGAAGAACACCGGCATCTTCGCTCATGACAATCTTGTCATCTGTAATCAGTGCGCCTTCATCCCATGCGCCGTCCTTATAGTTGCTGACATAACGGTAATCCGTCACGTGATAAGCAAATCCGAGATTGCCCCAGTCAATGTTCTTCTTTTCCATCAGACAGTTCCTCCTCTTTCTACTGTGTGCCAATTCCGCTTCAACCATCTTATGGCACTGTTTCCAAACATTATAAGCCTATAAAACTCATTTTTCCATACGAAATGGGGCATTTTCTTCCCCTTCCGCCTCCATTTTCTTCAGCTCCGGCAATACGGTGCAGAGCATGGTGACAAGACAGGCTGTCCCGCCGATGACATTTGAAACCGGTTCTGCCAGGAACACGCCGTCCGTACCCAGATGAAAAACCGTGGGCAGAAGCAGTGTGAGCGGAACGACCAGGAAAGCCTTCCGCAGGAGACTGAAGAAGATCGTGTGCCGCTTTTTGCCCAGTGCCTTAAAGACGGACTGGCCGCTGTACTGCAGCGACTGGAAAACGAAAGCGTAAAAATACAGGTGCAGCGCCCGCGCGCCCGCCTCCATCAGCGCCGGATCGGAAGAAAATATCCGCACGAAGAAGCTGGGAAAATTCAGCACCAGCAGCCAGACAATCAGGGTGTAGGACAGCGCCAGCGCGATCATGAGCTTCATGGCCTTGCGGATATTGCCGGCGCGGCGCGCGCCGTAGTTGTAGCTGATGGTCGGGGATGCGCCCTCCGTCACGGCCTGCACAGGCACGTCCAGAATGGAGCGGACCGAGGAGACAATGGTCATGATGGAAATGAACATCGCGCCGCCGGACGCCATCAGCATGTTGTTGCAGGTGATCTGAACCAGGGAGTTCGTGCCCTGCATGACAAAAGCCGACAGGCCCAGGCCGATGATATCCAGGACGTGCGGAAAATGCCAGCCAAAGGAGACCGGATCGTCGCTGCAGGCATGCCACCCCTGCCGGTGGAAGTAGAACCGCATGACAAAGGCAAAGGAAAGAAACTG
>JAFTFP010000241.1 GCA_017449485.1 Lachnospiraceae bacterium | reverse complement strand
TTCAGCAGAATGTTTCTTTCTGCTTTCATCGCCGCGCCGCTGTATCCGAGGCGAAGCAGCCAGGTATGTGCCAGGTATTTTTCGTTCTGGCCTTCTGGCACCACTTTCTCCGGGAACACCCGTGTGGCTTTCTTTGCCGCGTCGAAGATGCGGTTCAGAAGTCCCGCGTAGGTTGTCCAGCGTTCAGGTTCCGCTTCACTGAAGGGAAAAGTGATGCTGACCCGTCCATCTCTGAAATCGAATCCTTCCAGCCAATCCGCTTTGGAATCATCCAGCATGCTGGTAAATTCTTCAGGGGATGCAGGAGATTTGCTTTTCAATGCTTCGATCAGGGAATCCGGAATGCACACAGTGTCTCTCTGCACCATCCGCCCAATGAGGATCTGCCTGCTGTAAAGCATGTAGGTCAGATTCTTCAGCTGTGTTACAGTGCAATCGCCTGCGGGAACAGAAATGTCCATCTTGTCTACTGATTCCGCTTCCGGTTCCGTCGCTTCTGAATTCGCGTCGGCTTCCGGCACCTCGTCTTCCGGCATCATCCCGTTGCGCTGCAGGAAAGACCGCAGCGCTTCGAAATCGTCGCCATGCAGGTTGCCTTCCTTGTCCAGCATGTAGTCGCCGATCTGGTACCCGAATGTGGGCGGCCCCATGTACTTGGATTGGGTTCCCAATTCCTCTGCGATGGCTTTTGCCAGTGCCTTCCGGTCGGTCGTGTTGGTCGTAATCGTCATGGTCCATACCTCCTTTGAATTTGGTAGGACATTACTCACTCTGAAAGGCTCATAAGTCAAGCATTTTCAATGCTTCCAGCCATCTTATTTTTCATAAGGTCTGCTCTCGTCTTCCCAAGGCAGCCACTGCCGCCAGAAATGTCCCAGCGTAGAGGTATAGTTGTAATCCACATGACGCAGGCCGAGGAAAGAAATCATGCCTTCCGGCGTCAGATCGTAGTGCTTTCGAATCCACTTCACAATGTATCCGGCAGGCACACGACCGGTGCGGTATGTGTTCACCAGGATGCTGACCGGCTCTTCGACGCCAATGGCATAGGCCAGCTGCACCTCGCAGCGCTTGGCGAATCCGGCCCGCAGCACATCCTTCGCAATCCGGCGGGCCATGTAAGCGGCACTGCGATCCACTTTCGTCGGGTCTTTTCCGCTGAATGCGCCGCCGCCATGCCTGCACATGCCGCCGTAGGTATCCGCGATGATCTTCCGGCCTGTCACGCCGCTGTCGGCAAAGCTGCCGCCAGTCACAAATCGCCCGGTGGGGTTCACCAGTATACGGAAATCTGTGTTCAGTCCGTAAGCATCCGCAATCCTGATCATGATGCGGGCACAGATCTGCTTTACATCCACCAGCTCCTCAGTGTCTTTATGCTGGGTACTGATCAGGAAGGTATCGATCCGTTTCTTTCCGTAATCGAAAGTAACCTGTGCTTTGGCGTCCGGCAGCAGTTCTTCATGGTGTTCCTGCTGCAGATACTGGATGGCTTCTGTCGCCAACACAAAGGGCAGCGGCAGCATTCGATGTGTTTCATCGCAAGCATAGCCGAACATCAGCCCCTGATCTCCGGCACCTTTCCGATCCACACCCAGGGCAATGTCCCCGGACTGCTTCGAAATATGTACCGCCAGATCGAAATCATCCTTGATGGCAGGTTCCCGGACAGCCAGTACCCGGCGTACCAGTTCCTGTACATCCGGTTCATGCTGGGAGGTAATTTCCCCGGCAACAACCACGTGATCGTCCTTGATCAACGTCTCTACAGCCACACGGCTGTTCGGATCATGATGCAGGCAGTCAGACAGAATCACATCTGAAATCTGATCACATATTTTATCGGGATGTCCCGCTGACACCTGTTCACTGGTAAACAGCATCCGTTTTTCCTCCAGACATGAAAAACAGCCCCGCATCACGCAAGGCTGTCCTGATATTTTTGCCGAGTATATCATACCAAAAAGCAAGCGGGCGCATCTCGGGTCAAATCGGGTCAGATGAAAAAAGTTTCAGTTTTTTATCACCAGACGCTCTGCATGCTGATGGGATTCTCCGGCATCACCACCAGCTCAAGTGCAGCCCGGTGCCAGCGCTTGACAGTCGACCGGTCGATGCCCAGCTGCTCTCCGATGTTTTCCCATGTCCGGTTCTCAATGTATCTGTAGAGCAGAAGCATCTGATAATTCTCGTCTTTAACCGTCTTTACGGTCTCATCAATCTGGTTCCGCAGATCCACCAGCATGTCGATTTCCTGATCAATGCGCTCTTCCATTTCACTGATCCGCATCAGGATTTTCACATAAGCGGGGTCTCCGTCCGGCGAGGTCTGCACCTTATCAGCCTTGATCTGGGGAGAACAGATCCCGTCGAGACCGTCCCGCATTTCCTTAATCCGCCGCAGGTTATAATTGATCCGCTGATCCAACAGGCGGCCTTGTTTCAAATAGTCTTTTACGTTCATGCCACTTCCTCCTTCAGCTTCCGGATCAGCATTTCGCCATCCAGGTCTGTCAGCTGCTCAAACCACTCGGAACGGAAGAAACGCTCAACCTCCCGGATGGTTGCCTGAGCGCCTTTCTGATCCGGAAAATGCCGGACCCGTCTCCGGGCAGCTCTGTAATCGTCCACAGCTTTCATGATGATTGCCTGTGCCAGATCTTCCCAGCCACTGCGCATCTGTGTTCCTCCATTTCCTCCGCCGGGCTTTCCGTTCTTCCCGGGTGATGTTTCCCATTGCTTTGCCAGCGGTGGGATCCGCGTAGTGTTCTCGATTCCTGTAGCTCACGAAGCACCGCCTGCCTTCGCCTTGCATTTCACATCCAGGTATTCGTAAATCGCGAGGATCAGGTTCTGTGCCAACGGATGATTCTTCCAGGTGACGCTGACCAGGGTACCCATGTCTTTCGCGGCATTCAGGAAGAAATCCGCACAGGCATCTGTGCCCAGGGCTGGGGGATCATTGTGATCCCGAAGGTAATAAAATGCATCCCGCATGATGCCGTTTTCCTCAGATGTCATCCAGCATCACCACCCTGATGAGGATTCCGGGCTTTTCCCGGCTCCAGCGTTTGGTCACATCTTCCTGGCACACCTGGGCGTCATCTTTCCAGAATCCGACTCGGGTCATGCAGTCCTTCAGCAGCTTTTGCAGGTTATCCGTATCCGGCCTGGTCACCCTGTAGGTGCCTTCCTTGTGTGTTTTCGTAGCAAACCGCCACTCTACTGTCAGGGCTACGGGACCGGTGATCGGTTCGGCAGGCACATGCTGCCGAAGCAGTCTTTCAAATGTGGCCCGGGCATCCTTCAGCTTCTGTGTGTCATAGAACATCGGTTTCCCGCGAACGACCCGCACCTTGTGTTCCTGGGCGGTGACGGTCGGCGGGGATATATCCAGTCTGAATTCCATTTTTCTAAACCCCTTCTTTCCTTGGGTATTCTGCGCTGGGATTTACTGTTGCTCTCCGCGAAGAGGTAGGACGGACGTAGGGAGTCCTACCTACTTCGGGAGTGTAACGACCGTTTCTTCGTCTTTATGAATATAAAGACAGCGTAGAAGAAGAATTTACAGATCCGGCGGCAGAATGCTGACCTGCGCCGTCTCGTGTCGATAAATCTGGCCTTTTTCCAGGGTGAATTCACCGTTCATTTTCTTAATGCGGGCATAAATCGTCTTGTCGCTGACGCCCAGGTAAGTCATCATGTCCTTCACGCTGACGGAGCCTTCCATGTTCTGTGCGTCAAAGGCGTTCCGGAATTCATCAGCGGCATCCTCCGCGCTTTTCGCGCTCTTGTTCTTCATCCTGCCAGCCGCCAGGGATCCCTGGGCAGGCATCGCGTGCAGGAAAGCTTTCTCATCCAGCCGATGAATCGGGTATTCAAACCAGAATTCCACTGGCACAAAGTTCTGAAATTCCCGCAGGCTGCATTCCATCCGCCATCCGGTCGCACCGCGTTCCGCGATCAGGTTCTGTATCTCGTCGGAGAGTTCCAGCTCGATCATGTCCAGCTGCGCGTCCGGATCCCGGGCAAACACGCCGCTGCCGGAGGCGCGGTCCATAGCCCGCTTGGCTCCCTGGGCACCCTTGGAGTGATGATGGCAGTAAATCGTAGAGCAGCCGGTTTCGTTGCAAATCTTGTCAAACTGATTGCAGAAGGCCGCCATATCGGAAGCGCTGTTTTCGTCGCCGGTGATCACCTTATAGATCGGGTCAATGATGATGGCATCCAGCTTCTGATCCCGCACCCGGCGGATCAGTTTCGGCACCAGCTGATCCAGCGGCACCGCATGCCCGCGCAGGTTCCAAATCACAATGTCCTCCATGTGCTTCGGCTTCATTCCCAGCGCCTTATAGATCTGCAGAAACCGGTTCACGCAGGAGGCGGGGTCAATCTCCAGGTTTACATACAGCACCCGGCCTTTCATGCACTCAAACCCCAGCCAGGTGCTTCCTTCCGAAATTGCGATGCACAGTTCCATCAGCAGAAAGCTCTTTCCGGCCTTGCTGCTGCCGGAGATCAGCATCTTGTGCCCCCGGCGGAGGATTCCTTTGATCAGTTCTCCGGGAAGCACAGGAGGGGCAGCCGCCAGATCTGCCAGCGAGGTCATGCCAGGCAGCTCGTCCGTCGCGCCTTCCACGAAATCCATCCAGTCCACCCAGCTTTTCCGTCCGATGTTCACGCCCAGCAGCTTCTGCATCTGTCCATTCCGCATCACGCCCGGCATCCGGGAAAGGCGGGAGGGATTCCGGTTCTGGGTATCCACCTTCAATCCCCTGGAAGCGAGAAAATCGTATAGAAAGGTCACACGCCGCTTATATTCCTGGCTGTCCGCTGCATCCACCCGGACGATGGCATGCACACTTTTATGGGCGCTGTGTACCAGGGCAGCGATCGGCAGTTCCAGTTTCCGGTACATGGCGATCTGCTCTTCGATCGGCATCGCGTCCGATTCCACCAGCGCAAAGCGGAAAGAGGTCACGTTTTCATTCCGGACGCCATCGCCGTCCAGCGCGTTAAAGCGGATCCAGGCTCCGGCTTCCGGTTTCCAGTCGCCCACGGTATAG
>JAFTFP010000240.1 GCA_017449485.1 Lachnospiraceae bacterium | reverse complement strand
CCGAAGGCGCCCCGGAAGCGCTCCCGCACCGTCAGGTCCCGGAGCTGCAGGCGCTTTTCCAGCAGCAGGACCGTGCAGGCGGCGCTGACAATGGACAGATATACCGCCGTCACCGTCACCGTGAAGAAATCCATGGGATAGCGGGTGTACAGGAAGGACATGAAATAGCGGTGCAGCAGACTGACTGCCATCATATACAGAAACTGCAGCACAATGCCGCGGGAAAGATCCGTCAGCCACAGCCGCCGCTCCTCCCAGAGGGCATAGCGCACCGCGTACAGGACGCTGAGTCCCGCAACCAGGAAGGTCCAGGTCCACTGCCCGTGGAAAATCAGCATCAGAATGAGAAACAGTCCGAAAGGCAGCAGCGTCCACCACACCGGCCGGACTGTGTACTTGTCAGATGCTTCTGCACCGGTTTCTGCTCCACCCCGGGATCTGGAAAAGCGTGCTGAAAGGACGGGAATCAGTCCGCACAGCAGCTGAGAAACCAGCAGTGTGAGAAGTGCCGCCGCGGGCCAGATCAGCCGGGCTGCCAGCAGATCTTCCGCCCCCGGTCCGCCCGGAAGTGTCTCATAGAGCTGGAGCGTGCGCGGATCCGTCACGCAGTGGTATCCGTAGACTCCCAGAAAGGCAAGGCATCCTGCCGCGCCGATAAGGCGCAGGATTCTCAGACCCTTTTTCTCTCCTTTTCCGGTCAGCTCCTTCCACGAGAAAGTAAAGAGCAGCATCAGCAGCAGATAGATCAGCATCTTCCTGCGCGGAATCGTGTGCTGCAGCTCATAGACCGCATTGGTGTAGGTACAGCCCGCAGAGAACGCGGCAGCGAAGGAAAGACTGATCAGAAGATGACGCAGGCTATGGCCTGCCGGGGTCTGGCTCTCCGCGTCCGGAGTGCTTTCAGCGCGAGCCGCATTTTGCCCGGCCCCGGGTGCGCGCCAGAGCGCATACAGGCCGCCGGCTGCCAGCAGCACAGTACCCGCCGAGTAGAAAATCAGATCCGGCACGCGGGGGTCAAAGCGCTTGCGCACAAGGATTTCATACAGCAGTACTGCGGCGGTCACGATGATGACCGGCGTAAAGACGGCGCGGAGGACCTGCAGCACAGTAGTATCCTCGCCGGATTTTTTCCGGCGGCGGAAGAACAGCAGGATCAGACCCATGGCCAGCAAGGTGCCCAGCACAAAGGCGCCGGCAAGAGCGGCAGACAGCTTCTTTCTCGCCGGAATGCGGTAGGTCAGCTTCATGGACAGCGCGCTGTTCTCCACGGTTGTGTCATGATAAAAGCCGGTGACCGGAAGCCAGTTCACGGCAGGATCCATCCGGCCGATGGCGGAGGCATCCTCGAAGCCCACCCGGAAGCTTCCCTGCAGCGCGGTCAGAATCAGGACCTGCGTGCTGCCCGGTTCGAGCGATAAATCCAGCGGGATGGGAAGATATTCTCCTGAAAGCGCAGGCACCGGAACATCCTCCTGGGCGCGCATGCGCATGGAGCCGTCCTCGTTCTGTGAGAATACGACGGCCCGGAGAATGGTATCCGCCTCTGCCTGTGCGATGTACACCTCCGCAGTCTGCAGATGGCTGTACTGCGCAGTAAAATACTCGCCGGCATCCATCGCATCCGTGACCGGCTCCGAGATCTGCGTGATCTCTCCGGTGCCGCGCACGGGAATATCTTCCCGGAACACGCGCAGCGGATAGATGAGCATCAGCAGAAGGATTCCTGTGATCGCAGCGACAAACAGTGCTGCTGTCTGTTTTCTTACGGTTGTGTACAATCCGGCTCTTCCTTCACTTTCTGCGCTTCTTTCGATGTGCTTTTCTGCGGCGCGCCGAGGGTCTCACGAACCACGTACTGCGGCGCACTGCTGGCGGAGATATAGGTCCGGCCGATGTACTCGCCGGCCAGTCCCAGCAGCAGCAGAATCATGCCGCCGAAGAACACGACCGCCGACATCAGCGCAGAGAAGCCCAGCGGCACATCCGGGACGAGCACCCGCTTGATGATGGTGTAAATGCCATAGAGAAAACCGATGCCGGCGCTGGCGGCGCCGATCGCAGTGGCAATGCGCAGCGGCTTGACAGAGAAGGCCGTAAACCCGTTCATCCACAGGGAAAGCAGTCTGGCAAAGGTGTAGCCGCTCTGGCCCTGCTCACGTCTGCGGTGCGTCACCTCCACATTGACGATGTGATTCGTCGTCCGGAGCACCAGTCCGATCAGATACGGGTAGGAATTCTCATACCGGATCACCTCATCGGCCACAAAGCGCCGCATGGCAAAATAACTCGAAACGAAAAGATTCTTCGGCTTTCCCAGCAGAATCTCCGTCATCTTCTCATTCAGGGCTGTTCCGATGTTGCGCAGTGCGGAATGCTGTTTATGTCCTCCGTAGGAGGCGTAAGCCACATCGGCGCCGTCCCGGATCGCCGCAATCAGCTTCGGCGCCTCCGCGGGCGGTGTCTGCCCGTCATCATCCATGCACAGCACGATGTCTCCGCGCGAGGCCCGGATTCCTGCCATCAGCGCTGCGTGCTGCCCGAAGTTGCGGGCAAAGCAGATGCCGGTGCGCCGGTCCGGATCCTGTGCGCACAGTGTCCGGATCGTCTCCCAGGTGTTGTCCGGGGATCCGTCATTGACCAGAATGACCTCATAGGATTCACCGGCCTTCTTCATCGTCTCATCGATTTCTGAAAGCACGCCGGGCAGGGTGTGCTCGGACCGGTAACAGGGTATGACAATACTGATGTTCATGGTTCTTCTCTCACTTCGTAAATGGCAAAATAATCATCGATCAGGTCTGTCTGCCGGAGCACGACAGGCCGCTCGAGGGTCTCATAGTAACGCGAAAGCCACGTCGTGTCGTCGTCTTTTCGTGTCACGAAATAGACGCCGTCCTGCAGCAGCCCCTCCCGGACGCCGGGCAGGCCGTTGTATGCAAGCTTTTCCTCAAACAGCGGGCTTCTGCAGGCCCAGCCGCCCAGCAGGTCCTGTCCCACTGCCAGCTGTTCCAGCCTGCTGCTATTATCAAACATCTTCCGGGAAAACGCCACCGTCGAGTAGACATCGATGAAAAACCGCTCCTCCGGATGTTCTGCGCAATATTCCAGATAATGCCGGTACGGGGCATTCACCGCCTCCCGCCGCTCATATTCCGTCCGGATCGAACTCATCTGCCCGCTGCCCGCCAGCAGCGTGCCCGCCAGAATCACCGTAAAGAAAACCGGCAGCGGCCGCAGCCCTTTTTCCTCCTCGGAGGGCTCCGGCAGAAGATCGGCACAGACAAGAAGCAGGAAGGCGATCTCCATGAGGTACATCGGATGGGTCAGACGCACGGGGGCTCTGTGTACATAGAGCAGGTAAAGCCACAGTGCTGTCCGATATCCGAAAAGCAGCAGATACGAGAGCAGCAGATCCTTTCGCCCCTGCCCTTTTAAAAAGCCGAGAATCAGCAGCAGAGCGGCGGCGGGATACAGCAGCAGTACCGCATAGGCCCCCACGCTGTTCTCCAGATCCGGCCGCAGCATGCTCTCCCGCAGATTCCATACCGCCTCCCGGAGCTGCGTGCCCGTGTCTTTTCCGGCCGCGGTCAGCGTGCCGGCGTATTCCGCCACGGCCCGCAGATCCTGCGATGTCAGTTCCTCATTCAGACCGAAATTATAATTCTGCAGCAGCAGAACCTCCTCCGGACTTAAGCCCTGCTCATCATAGAACGCTTTGCCGCTCTGATAGTCCGGTATATAGGCAAAATCATACAGCTGGGTGCGTGCATCGAAAAATTCATAGAACTGCTTCCACTCCGGTGCGCGGTACCCGATCGCATTGCCGCCGTACCCGGCAGCCAGAATCAGCGCCAGCAGTCCTGCCAGCACGAAAAAGCGCGCTGCGCCGGACAGCTTTTCCGGGGTGTTTTCAGAAGGCAGCTTCAGGCTCTGCTGCAGCGCCGCGATGCCCACAAACGGCAGCATCATGATCATCATCTCCGACCGCAGCAGATAAGCTGTAAAAAGAAGCAGCGAGCCGATCAGCGCGCGGCGGACATAGGGCACCTCCCGGTCTGTCAGAAGAACCGCCGCTGCGACACACAGCATGCCCACCGTGATGGAGTACTGAACGAAGACAAAATGAACCATGACGAGCCGGCAGATCAGCATCACAGACAAGGCTGCGCCGATCCAGGTCCTGCGCGTCAGCCGCCTGATCACTTCTGACAGAATAATAACCAGGCTCAGCGTCTGCGCCAGCAGAAGAAACGCACCGTACCACGGCACATTCTGTGAGATCCTGTACAGACCGCCCAGAAGAAGCGTCAGCGGGAAATAGCTCTGAATATTCCTGAAGGAAGGCGTGCCGGTATAGGCACCGCTCAGCAGATTTTCCATCAGCACATCATCATTCAGGTCATAATAGGCATCAAAGCGCAGAAAGAGCACCGCAAGCAGAACAGCTGCGGCTGCGGCTGCGGCGAGCACACTGAAGGATCCGCGCCATCCGCGCAGCGCATCAGGATGCAGAAGATCCCGCCCGGTCTGATGAATGGTTTTTCTGTCTTTACTCATCCTTCTGAATCTGTCTGAAGCTTAAATAGCGTCATCCGTTTTCTTTGTAGAAATCGTGAACCGCTGTAATCACATCACCGGCTTCTTCCTCCGTCAGGTCATAGAACATCGGAAGGCGCACAAGCCGCTCGCTCTCCTTCGTCGTATAGCGGTCCTCGCCGTGGAAGCGCCCGAAACGCATGCCCGCCGGCGCGGAGTGAAGCGGAATATAGTGAAAGACCGCCAGAATGCCCCGCTCCTTCAGGAAATCAATCAGGGCGGTGCGCTCTTCCAGATCCCTGGTCCGGATAAAGAACATATGCGCATTATGTACGCACCCCTCCGGAATATACGGCAGCACAATCCGCTCCTTCGCAGCAAGATCCGACAGACCTTCATAATACTGGTTCCATCTGGCCAGACGCGCCTCGTTGATAAAGTCCGCGCGGTCCAGCTGCGCCATCAGATAGGCCGCATTCAGCTCGCTCGGCAGATAGGAGGATCCGAAATCCACCCAGGTATATTTATCAATCTGTCCCCGGAAGAACTTGCTCCGGTTCGTTCCCTTTTCGCGGAGAATCTCCGCCTGCTCCACATAATCCGGATCGCTGATCAGCAGCGCGCCGCCCTCTCCCATGCTGTAATTCTTGGTCTCATGGAAGCTCAGGCACCCGAAGGCACCGAAGGTGCCCAGCGCCTGCCCGTGGTAGGAGGAAAGAATACCCTGCGCCGTGTCCTCAATCACCGTGAGGTGGTGCCGTTTTGCGATGTCCATGATCGTATCCATCTCACAGGAGACGCCGGCGTAGTGTACCACTGCGATGGCTTTGGTCTTTTCCGTGATGGCATCCTCAATCAGCTTCTCATCCAGATTCATAGTATCCGGCCGCACATCCACGAAGACCGGCACGCCGCCGCGCAGCACAAAGGCATCCGCCGTGGAAACAAAGGTATACGAAGGCATGATCACCTCGTCACCCGGCTGAATATCGCACAGATGCGCCGCCATCTCCAGCGCATGCGTGCAGGAGGTCGTCAGAAGGCACCGGGCTGTGCCCGTGCGCTTCTCCAGCCATTCGGAGCACTGCTTCGTAAACGGCCCGTCTCCGCAGATCTTGCGGTTGACCGCGCAGGCCTGCTCCAGGTAGGAAAGCTCTGTGCCGATATAAGGCGGTTTGTTGAATGGAATTCGGTATGTCTGCATGTTCTGGCCTTTCTTAAATATACTTTATGATATGGGTCTCCAAGACCCAACAAATAAATCAAATTATTACCTATGGAAGGACGGAGCGCGCCGGATCAGCAGGCCCTGCCCCTCATAAATTGTCTCATAGTGATGCGCTGCCATGAAATCCGAGAGGAGTTCGCGCTTTTTCGCATCGTTGGCGTAGCCGGTTTCCCCGGTGCTGATGATCACCAGCGGCAGGGGTCTTGTGCCCTCCGAGATGGACTGAAGCCGGCTTTCCATCCAGTCGACGGGATAGCTGTCCAGATCCGGCCAGGCTGTCTCCAGGGCAGGCGGAATCTGGGCAAAATAATGCACGCCCGGCAGATTTCCAAAGCAGATGGCTGTGCTCCCTTTCTCTGTGTTCTGTGTCACCGTGTCCAGCAGCGCATTGATAATTGCGGCGTTCTCCGGTGTCGTATGCATCCCGGCCATCCGGGCATTCGTTGTGATCACTGCGCTGCGCCTTGTTCCGTCCGTTCCGTCCCGGAATGCGAAGTTCATGTGGAACAGGGCTCCCTGCACGAATACCATGGCCAGGATCGCCGTGGTCATGACAGCGCAGGCCAGGCACGCCCCGGCCTGTCCGGAAGCAGTCCGCTCCCTCGCAAGAAGCATCACCGTATAGCGGCGAAGCAGCCACAGGGTCACCGGCGCAGTCACAAACAGACAGTTCAGCACCGGGAAGGTGTAGTTATTCGAGCCCAGCGGCAGAATCAGCATCAGCAGCAAACTTAAGGCGCACAGGAAGCGCTCCTCCGCGCACAGACGCGCGCCTAAAAGCCCCGGCAGCGCTGCAAGCCAGGAAAGAAGCAGGAACTGCATCCCCCAGCTGAACATGCACCAGTAATCCTGATAGTTGACCGTAAACATGCCTCTTCCATAGAAGAAACGGATCATCACGGCAATCCCCATCAGATACAGTACCAGAGCCGGAACCCGGAAGCGCCGCACCGCCGGCAGTCTGAAGAAAATCATCCCGGCAAAGGTGCCGCACAACATCAGGACAAACCATTTTCCCGCAGACACATAGGCGCTTAGGATGTCCTTTATCATTGCGCCCATCCCGTATCCTGCCGACCCCGAGGTCATGGAGAGAATGCCCGGAATCGCAGCAAAATAGGCCCCTGCGCCGTGGAAAACCATACTGCACAGCACCGGAATGAAGAAGCCGGCGGCATAACCCAGTATGCACAGGCCGGTGGCCCGGAGACAGGCTTTTCTGTTTTCAGCTCCCGCAGCTTTCCCGCTGGTCCGCACCGCGTAGTAGAACCACACAGCCAGAATCAGCAGCACCTGCACCGCATTGGCAATCCGGACGGTCACGTTGGCACCCAGGCACAGGCCGGCCAGGATATAATACAGGTCACTTCTTCTGCCCGACACTGCCAGAAACAGAAACAGGCAGCCCAGTGTCAGCAGAAAATAGCTGAGATAATTGTAAAGAATCACCGTCGGACACCAGCACAGGCTGATGGCCAGCATCTCACCGATAAAGACCATCCACCCGGGGATCATGCGCTGCAGAATAAAGTAGCAGGCCAGCGCAGCCAGTGAGACCACCAGGCCCGTCAGTACATTCATGTACACCAGCCCGCCGCCGCTGACTCTCAGCAGCAGCCTGCCCAGGCCGTTCGCCAGGTAGGTGGCGAAAAACCAGGGATATTCCGGTGTCAGATACGCATAGTTGGCAAGACTGTAGGCCGGATCCGACAGGCAGATTCCCTGACCGGCGGCTGCGAGCGGCCACAGAAGAAGCACTACCGGGAAAACGAATTTTTCCAGCGGCAGCTGCCATTTCTTCAGAATCAGGATGAACTTGTGTACAGCCTGCTTACTCATGAAAACTTTCCATCTATCCAGTCAATCAGCCTGTCCGCGCGGCTTCCCTTCAGGTACCGTCCGATAAAGGCGAACACCATGCTCCGGATCAGATCAATCAGAAGACACATGCCATACACAATCAGCACGGTCAGGATCGCCTGCAGGGCGAAAACAACCGGCTGTCCGGACGGCTCGCCCAGCATCCACCGTGTCCACGGGATCCAGCGATCCCGGATATCAATGTGATGATGGATCAGATACACGCCGAACGTCAGCGGTGCAATCCGCCGGATCAATGCGGCCTTCCGATCCTCGCGCAGCAGGAGCTTTTCAAAGGCGCCGAACAGACTCACCGCCCCCAGGAAGCAGAACAGGGCGTTATAGTGCAGCGGCACTGTGGAAAAGTGTGTGAGCGCCGGGATACGCGTCGCCGCCATGCTGAGTACCAGCGTCGCCGTAAAGGTCAGGAAAGCGCACAGGAAATACACCAGAAGACGGTTGCGCCCGCGCAGCGACCAGATTTTGACCCGCGCGAAGCGCCAGGCGGGCAGAGCCTGTGCCGCGCCGACTTCCAGCTCGTGCTGGGCTCTCAGTCTGGCCTGCTCCGCCGTCACGCCGGAGAGGCCGTACAGCCGCAGATAGGCCGCAGTCAGAAACAGACAGCAGAACCAGCCGGCGTCATAGCCGTACCGGTCCAGCGAGAGGATGACCGGGGAAAGACTCGGAATCACGCAGTAGAAAACCATCAGCAGCGCGATGGTGATCTGCAGCTGCCGCTTGGAGAGGCGGTGCGCCGCGGCAGACAGCAGCGGGGAGAACAGATACATCAGGACATAGGAGCTCACGAACCAGTAGTGCTCCGTCGAAACCGGCAGGAAATAGCAGGCTGCCGTGCTGATGCCTGTGCCCTGAACGGGAATGCCCAGCAGCACGAGCGCTGCGGGAATCAGAAGCGAATAAAACAGGACCTGGAGCAGCAGCAGAACCAGCCGGCGGATCTTAAAGCCGGATTCCACCAGAAAATAGCCGCTGATGAGCACGTAGGTATCCACGGCCACGATGCACAGCGACTCCAGAATGCTCCCGGCGATCCGGACGCCTGTGACGGCCTCGCCGGCCCGCACAAGAGAATCTGTGCGCGAAAGATAATGCAGCATGACCACCATGAACATGGCGATCATCCTGAGCAGTTCAAAGCTCGGATTGCGTCTTGCCGTACCTTTCTCTTCTCTCATCTCTCCCGGACAGCCTTTCCGTCCTGTACGCGGTAAATCAGATCACATTTTTCAATCGTCTGCAGACGGTGGGCGATGATGATCAGGGTCTTCTTTCCGTGCAGAAGATTGACCGAATCCATGATCGCCTTCTCCGTCTCATTGTCCAGCGCCGAAGTGGCTTCATCGAGCACCAGCACCTCCGGATCCTCGAAGAGGGCCCGCGCGATGCCGATCCGCTGCCGCTGGCCGCCGGAGAACCGGATGCCGTGCTGGCCGATCTCAGTGTCAAGCCCCTGCGGCAGGGAGCGGACATGCTCCTCCAGCTGGGCCTCGCGCAGTGCGCGCCAGACTTTCTCATCATCGATTTCCTCATCCGGCACGCCGAAGGCGACGTTGCGCCGGATGGTCGTGTCAAGCATATAGATGGACTGGGGGATATAGCCGATGTTCTTCAGCCATCCCGGATAGTGGCTGCGCACATCCACGCCGTCGGCGGTGATGGTGCCGCTCTCAGGGCGCAGAAGCCCCAGCATGATATCGATCAGCGTGGTTTTGCCGCCGCCCGAGGAGCCGACAATGCCCACCGATTTCCCCACCGGGAAGACGGCCTCCGCATCCCGGAAAATATAGTGATCTGAGCCCGGATAGTGATAGGTGATGTGCTCCAGGCGGATTTCCTGCGTCACAGGGAGCTTCTCCACCTGCTCACTGGCCGGATAGTCCTCGAGCCGGTAGGAAATATCCTGATCGTGGATCTCGTCCTGCAGGTTGTCGCTCACATTGTCCAGGAAAGGCTGGAAATAGGAAATATTCGTCAGATAGGTGTTGATCCGGTTCGCCGAGGGCAGGAGTCTTGCCGCCGCCAGTCCGAAGACACCCAGCTGCGGCACCAGTCTGGCCAGATCGCCGCCGCCCTGCAGGATCTCGAAGACCATGTAGAGCACCAGGCCCGCCACGCAGATCCACTCGATCAGAAGCCGCGGCGTGGAGCTGTAGAGCGTATACTTCTGGACGGCGTTCACATAGCCGTTTCCGCATTTGCTGTACTCATTGATGAAATAGTTCTCCTTGCCGGCGATCTTGATCTCCTTGACCGCGTCCACCGACTCGGAAATCCATTTGAACAGGCCCGCGTAGAAATCCTGATTCTCCCGGCCGGCTTTCAGCATAACCGGCTTGATGAAGCGCTTGATCACCAGCAGCACCGCGATCAGCAGTGCGGCGATCGTCAGAATCATCCGCGCATCGTACGTAAACAGCAGGCCGACCAGAATTGCGAAGACAATGATCTCGCTGGTCAGCTGCAGCAGATTCAGAATCAGCGCATACACGTTGTTGATATCGGACGTGATGTTCCGCTGAATGATCGATGTATTGGCGTTCAGATAATACTCATAGGGCCGCTTCATGAAATTGATCATCATCCGGTTGCTGGTTGCAAACTGATTGGTGTAGATGAAGCGCAGCAGAAGCACCTGCTCAAAGTACAGATAGATATTCTTGACAGCGAAGATCACCACCATGGCCACCATCATGGTTACGGCAAACTGGCGCGTGGACTGCATGCCGAGCGTCTGATACAGTTCTCCCATGTGGAAGGGATTATTTGAGACAAAATCCGGATCGATGATGGCTTCCAGCACCGGGATGATCATGGTGATGCCCAGCGCCTCCAGAATCGCGCCGACCAGCATCACCAGCACCAGGCCGGCCATGGTCAGCTTCTGCCGGCGATCCAGCAGCAGATTGATTTTCCGGAAGGATCTGATCATTCCTTCTTTTCTCCCTCACTATTATTTTCCGGCGTGGTCCGGGTGACTGTGAACGAGGAATTGGTTACGCTCCGGTGCTCCTCCGGATCCTCGTACCGGTCCATATAAGGTGCGCCGAGGTAGACCTTTCCCCGGGCGCAGTGGATGGAGGACGGAACCGTGAAGACCGTCACAACGCGGTCGAAGAGCATCTCGCCCTCCCGGCCCACGAAGTTCAGTATTTCCATCGGGAAAAACCCGTCCAGCACGATGTGCTGCGGGAAAATCTCTGTGTAATCCAGCTTGTCCCGCGGATGCGGCTTCACCACGATCACCGCCTCCTGTCCGTCGACCGTCCCGTACTCACGGATCATGTCCTCGAACAGTCTGCGCCGCATGGCAAGATCCTTGCACAGCGGCTCTGTCAGAATCAGCACCTTCGGCCGGCCGCTTTCCCCGGCCTTTTCCAGTGCCTGTGCCAGCTGATCCCGGTTCTCGATAAACAGACGCGTGAGCAGATCCTTATCCGCATCCGTCAGCCGCGTCGTCAGAAGGTCCCGCGGCACCTCTACCATTTTGTCAATCGGATGATCCAGCGCCGAGAGGTCATTGACCTCCATATCGATACAGTATTTTCCGTATCCGTTCTGGATGAAAATCAGCCCCTGCGCCGCCATAAACGCCTTCAGCGCAAAATGGCCCCGGTTGTCGTCCCGGGCTGTGTCCCGGTAGCGGATGCAGTCGAGACCGTCCTCCACCGCGTGATACCGGATCTTCTTCCAGGAGAGGTAGTAGCCGATGGGATCCGAGTCGCAGAACACGTAAATATCCTGATACTGTGCAAAATCCACCGGCACGTAAGGTGCCTCCAGCTCGGCGTAGCGCCGGCAGAACCGGATGCGCTGCAGCATGTTGGCGGCAATATTCCCGCGGTCCTTCTTCAGTTCCACGAGCTCCGGAAAGAAGGTATAGTCCTTCTCGTCAAATTCAATGACTGCACCAAACAGCCCGCAGACCTGCGCGCGCGCTTTCAGAGAGCGGAAATCATTGGACATTTTCGAAAGCACCAGATCTGCTTTTCCTGCGTCCTCTTTCCCCTCCCGGCGCGCCAGCTCCTTCAGGCAGGCAATGTATACATGATAATAAGTATGACAGACGTAAATCCGTTTTCTGATTTCCGCACCCATAGACTTTTCTATTATATCACACACGAGCCTCTTCGGGGGATGCCGGTGCGGTATCACCGGCGGCCTGTGCCGCTTTCATCATGATGGCGCATTCAATGCGCTTGCGGAACACATCGCAGCCGTATTCATAGGTGCCCAGAATATCGCCGGAGGCGTGCAGCGCATTCGCAGCGCACCCTCCCGAGCAGTAAAGCTTGGCCCAGCAGTCCTCGCACTCGCTGCGCGCATAGACATTGCAGAGCTTGAAGCGGTCCCGGAGCTCGGTATTCACAATGCCGTTCCAGATATCGCCCAGCTTATAGGCCGGATCATTGACGAACTGATGGCACGGATACAGATCGCCCCAGGGTGTGACGGCCAGGTATTCTGTGCCCGAGCCGCACCCGGAGATGCGCTTGTAGATACAAGGTCCGTGGGAGAGATCCAGCATGTAGTGATAGAAGGTGATGGGCTTTCCTTCCTTCTCCCGGCGAAGCATATCCTTCGCCAGAATCTCATACTGCTCATAGAGCGTCTCTTTGTCCTCCTCCCGCAGCGCGGAGGGGGAGTCGGGCGAAGTCACCACCGGCTCCATGGAGAGCTCCGTAAAGCCCAGATCATCCGCCATGTGGAAAATATCCTTTGTAAAGTCCGTGTTGAAGTGGGTGTAGGTGCCGCGCATGTAATAGCCTTTCCCGCCGCGCGCCTTCACGAACTTCTGGAATTTCGGAACAATCACGTCATAGCTGCCCCGGCCCTGCTTGTCGACCCGGAAGCGGTCATTGACCTCCTTGCGGCCGTCCAGGGACAGAACCACATTGTGGCACTCCCGGTTGGCCCACTCAATCACCTCGTCGGTGACGCCCACGCCATTGGTTGTGAGCGTAAAGCGGAAGTTCTTTTTCTTCTCTTTCTCAATGCTGCGCGCATAGGCCACCAGCTGTTTGCAGACCTCGAAATTCATCAGCGGCTCGCCGCCGAAGAAGTCCACCTCCAGGTTGCGCCGAAAGCCTGAATTCTCCACCAGGAAATCCAGTGCCCGCTTGCCGACTTCGAAGCTCATCAGCCCCGAGGTCCCCTGGAAATTGCCCTGGGAGGCAAAGCAGTACTCGCAGTTGAGATTGCAGGTATGAGCCACATGCAGACACAGGGCCTTGATCACCGTGCTGCGCTCCTTCAGATCATAGGCCTTGTCCCGGTACACATCGTCCGTGAACAGCTTGCCGCTCCGGACCAGCTCCAGCACATCGTCAAAACACTCCGCGATGTCCGCTTCACCGGCCTGGCTGCCATATTTGGCAAGAAGCCGCTCTGTGAGATCCCGGCGGACCTGCTCATCCTGCAGTACCTGCGCGGCACAGGCGGACTCCAGCGGCTTTTCCTGCGATTCGTCTGCAGCTCCGGCGGCCTGAATGCGGGCGTTCACCTCGTCTTTTACCATATTGATCAGATCGTAGCAGAGCTCATCGGTCGTATGGATGCTCCCGCTGTAGGTGTCCAGTATGATGTTGTAACCATTCAGCTTGTATTGATGAATCATCTTGAAAAATTCCCCTATGATAACAGAACGCCGCAGCGCCTTGCGGCGCTCCGGCAGCTTTGTTGCACCATCTGTTCAACCCTTTTAAGGCCTGTTCTTACTCCTCGGTCTTCTCGCAGGGCTGGTTCGCGATTCCGCAGCTGGTCTTGCATGCGCTCTGGCAGGAGGTCTGGCACTCGCCGCAGCCGCCGTTCACAGCGCTCTTAGCCATATCGCGGGTCTCTAAAGTCTGAATGTGCTTCATTGTCTTCCTTCCTTTCCTTGGATCATAGGCTGATCCAATGCCGCCTGTGCGGCATGAGATGCATTCTGATTCGATGATAATGATACATAGGCGCGTCCCATTTTGTCAAGGCATGCGATGTCTGCAGTGGTCCGGCCTCCCCGGCGGCTTCACGCTTTTTTCAGAAGCCCTGGTAGATGAATTCTGCGGCAGTGTAGCCCGGCCCGTACTGTCCGAACAGAATCACGAAGAACAGCGCCGCAAACCAAAACACCCATCTGGGAATCAGCGGCAGTGCCGCAATCCGGCGGCGGATGGCGTGGGTGTCATCCAGTCCCGCCAGCTCATCCCTGTGCTGGATAAAGGAGAAAACCATCAGCACCAGCACCGAGAAAATCAGCAGCAGCCACTCGATCCGGTCCAGTCCCAGCTGCCCGATGCCCTCGCCCGCCAGCATGCTCTTCCCCCTGGATGAAAAGCCGCCGGCCAGTATCCGCACCGCCGTGCCGGCTGAAGCTGCCCTGAAGAAGGTGTTGCCGATGTTGACCAGGATAAAGGTCCGGATCACGCGGAACGCATCGGCTGCCCGCCCTTCCATGGGAATGTGCAGCTTTTTATTCCACCTGGTGAAGAAGGGCAGCGTCGCCTCTCCGAATACAATATAGAACCAGTGCAGCAGGCCGGAGCCGATGACATATTTCACATCACCGCCGTGCCACAGGCCGATCAGGAACCACAGCAGAAACATGGCCGCAAACGTCGCCAGCTGTTTTCCTGCCTTCTTGCCGCATTTTGCCCGCAGCGCCTTGCCCAGCTTCGTGAACAGACTCGAGCGCAGCAGCGGATAGAAGACATATTCCTTCATCCATACGCCCAGCGTGATGTGCCATCTGCGCCAGTATTCGGCAATGGTCTTCGCATAAAACGGCGTGCGGAAGTTTTCGGGCAGGCGCAGGCCGAAGGTCTCCGACAGACCCAGCACGATATCCATGCAGCCGGAGAAGTCCGTGTAGAGCTGGATCGTGAACATCAGAATGCCCAGCCACACCGCGGCGCCGCCATAGGGCAGGTCGGAATCCGCCGTGTAGCTGTTGAAGACCGCGCCGGCAATGACGCCGGCCCGCTCCGCGATTACCAGCTTCTTGAAGAAGCCGTACAGCATCCGCTGCAGGCCGAAGGTCAGATTCTCATAGGAAAAGCGGTGGGGCTCGTAAAACTGTCCCGCATCCTCGCGGAAGCGCAGCACCGGGCCGGAGACCATCAGCGGAAAATACATTCCGTAGAGACCGACCCTGGCCGGATTTTTCTGCGGCTCGGCAATCTCGTTGTAGACATCCACGACGTAGCCCACGAGGGCAAAGGTATAGAAGGAAAGGCCGTAGGGCACATCAATGGCCCGGCCGTACCGGACATATTTGAAGCCAATCAGAATGCCGATGAGCACAGCAATGTCGGCGATCAGGATCGCCCGGCGAAGCCCGCGCTTCTCGTCGGAAGAGCCGGTTCTGCGGATCAGCAGCGCCGCGCCGTATGTCACAAGACATGCCGCAAGGGGCCAGATCAGCAGGATGCGGTGCCACGGCGCGCCGTAGATAAACAGGCTCCCCGCCAGCAGCAGCGGCCACTGCAGGCGCCTGGGCAGCACATAGTACAGCAGCAGCAATACGGCATAAAAACATAGAAAATAAAAAGAGGTAATATCCATACTCACCAAATTTAAACCGGGTCTCCAGGATCCATAACAGCCCGGCACATGTTATAATGCGTTATTATAGCATGCTGTGAAACGGAGAAGAAGAACTATGCTGAATCTGAAGGTGCATCATATCGGTTATCTGGTCCGCAAAAAGGATGCCGCGCGGGCGGCTTTTACGGCGCTGGGATATGAAATCCAGTCGGACTGGGTGCACGACGAGCTGCGGGGCATCGACATCTCCTTCCTTGAGAAGGACGGCTACTGCATCGAGCTGGTCTGCCCTTACCGGAAGGATTCCGACGTCTCCGGTCTTCTTCAGCGCATGAAGAATACGCCGTATCACATCTGCTACCTCTCCGGACAGTTTGAATCGGATCTCTCCGAGCTGCGGGAGATGGGCTATCTTCCGATTACAGAAAAAGCTCCGGCTCCCGCACTGGAGAACCGGAACGTTGTGTTTCTGCTGCATCCCGCTCTGGGCATGATCGAGCTGATCGATCACCCTGAGGCTTAGTCTGCGAAAGCTTTATTCAGGCAAGCTTTTCCTCGATGAGGCGGGCCATCTCGCCTACATTCTTCATGGTCACCACCTGGCCCATCGTGAACTTGACGCCGAACTCCTGCTCCACCGCGGCGATCAGGTTGATGTGCTCCAGCGAATCCCAGCCGTCAATATCCGCAGCGGTGGTCTCTTCACCGACCGTGATGTCCTCGTCATCAAATACATCGCGGAACACTTCATTCAGCTTCTCATAGATTTCTTTTCTGCTCATAGTCTTTCCTTTCATTCAGCCTGCCATTTGCAGCAGCGCCGGTTACTTTCTGCCGATGCCGTTCTCCAGCGAGAAGTCCAGCATGTTTCCAAGATACCGCTCCACCGTCTCATAGACCACGATGTCCGGATTTTCCTGCAGCAGCATCATGTGATTGTAATTATAATAGAAATTCACGTAGGCGTCATTAAACTGACAGCAGGCAAATTTGGCCATGACAGCGGAGAAGGAGTCTCCGATGATGAAGAGCTTGCGCGGATCGCCGCTCTCGTACATGTTGTGGAAGCGGAATTCGTTGCCGAGCGCATTCACATCCTCGCTGATGGCGTAATTCGTGTAGTCCTTCACATAGAACGCGTCCGGGTCCTTCAGTATCTTCTCCAGATGAATCAGCCGGGCCAGGTCGCCGGAAGGTGCATCTCCATACTCCCAGGTGGTATCGTCCGGGCCGGGCAGGAAGTATCCGAAGGCAAAATTCAGCTCGCGGGCCCCGATATAGGCGCCCAGATAGTTCCAGTGCGTGTCGTAGCGATAGTAAATGGGCGTATCCGGGTGGTTCTGCTTGTATTCCATCAGCGTATCATACGGGCAGATCACGGTCAGATCCGTCGTCTCCTGCAGATAGTCGATCACCTGCCGCATGCGGCCATTCTCCGCCATCGTGCCGTAGGACTGCGGCATATACTCGCTGTAGACCCGCTCCTTATTGGGTGCGATGAAGATGATGAACTCTCTGCCCTCTGCCGCCAGCTCATCGCGCGCCGTCACCATATTGGTGCGGATCTTCTCCAGCTCTTCCTGCGTGAAGAGGTTGGCGCCGTTGTAATCCGAGACCGGATCCTCGTCATTGACCTGTGCACCCTTATAGAACAGCCAGCCTTCCCTGCCCAGAATCACCGACTTGGAGGAGGAGGTTTTCAGCACATAATAGTCCACCAGTCCGTTCAGCGTGATCAGCTGATTCCGGAAGGGCAGATTTTCGTTGAACCACTCTTCGAAGGCGGAGGGATATTCCTCGATGGTCACGCGCCCCTCTCCGGTCAGAGACGGCATCTGCGCCAGCGTCCGGTTCTCGTAATTCTGCGTATCGAAAAAGCGCCCGAAGAACGCAAAGAAGACAGCCGGAAGAACGATCATCACGGCCATCAGCACAATATAGTAAGTCTGCAGTGCCTTTTTCATGCTCTCTTCTTTCTTTTATCTGGATCCGGCTTATCAGAACCGGAAATAAATAAACGGATTGTACGTGTTGTTCGCCAGAAGAACAATACAGTAGAACAGCACCAGTGTCAGATAAACTGCTTCCAGCGGGCTGTTCTTGAAGGAGTCGGAAATGCGTCCGAGCCTCCTGTACTTGGAGAAGATGCGCTGCATCAGACCGCACCCGATCACGCCCAGCACCAGAGCCAGGATCGTCTGATTGTTGAACAGAAGCCCCGGCACCACGCCCGCACCGGCCTGTGTATACCGCCACGGCATCAGCATCCGCAGGACGATCGCAAAGCCCTGCCGCACCGACTCCACCCGGAAAAACACCCAGCCGATGATGACCACCAGCAGCGTGTAGACACGGGAGAAGAAATGGGTCCGGTCCTTCTTCAGAATCATGGAGAAGCCCATGCGCTCCAGGATCAGTAAGAAGCCGTGATAAAGTCCCCAGCCGACAAAGTTCCAGCTCGCGCCATGCCACAGTCCCGTCGTCGCGAAGACAATGAACAGATTGACATAGGTGCGGAACTTACCCTTCCGGTTTCCGCCCAGCGGAATGTACAGATACTCTCTGAACCAGGTGGACAGGGAGATATGCCATCTGCGCCAGAATTCCTGAATGGACATGGAAATATACGGATAACGGAAGTTCTCCAGGAAGTTGAAGCCGAACATCCGGCCCATGCCGATGGCCATGTCCGAATAGCCGGAGAAATCGTAATAGATCTGCAGAGTGTAGAACACCGCTGCCGCCCACGCATACAGCGAGCTCATCTGTTCCGGCGCCAGCGCGAACAGGTTGTCGGCTGAGACTGCCAGCAGATTGGCCAGAATCACCTTTTTGCCCAGACCATAGACAAAACGTCTGAAGCCCTCCGCAAGATCCTCCCTGCCGGGATTGCGGTCTTCGATCTGCGCCTCAATATCGATGTAGCGCACAATCGGGCCCGCGATCAGCTGCGGGAAGAAGGAAATATACAGCATCAGATTCAGCAGATTCTTCTGAACCTTAATCTCCCCTCTGTACAGGTCAATGACATAACTCATGGCCTGGAAGGTGAAGAAGGAAATGCCGATGGGCAGCGCAATATTCGTGGTCGGCACCTGGACAGACGGCAGCAGCCTGTCCAGCGTATGAAGAAAGAAATTGCAGTATTTGAAATAGCCCAGAAGCCCCAGATTGCCGATCACTGACAAGGTCAGATATAACCTGGCCCTTGTGCGGTCCCGGTCAATGAGAAGGCCGAAGCCCCAGTTCATCAGCACCGAGAACAGAAGCAGGAAAATATACTTCGGCTCTCCCCATGCATAGAAGAACAGACTTGCAATCAGCAGGATAATATTCTGTTGTTTCGGTTTCCGGATCAGCCGGCTCAGAATGAAAACGACCGGGAAGAAGATCCACAGAAACACCATTGAACTGAAAACCACTTTGTTTTCCTTCGTTTTCTGTATTTATTATAATGTTGGATCTTGTAGACCCCTTTAATTAACTTGTATATACCGGTTCTTCCGCGTATAAACCGGCGGCAGATCATAACGCCAGACCGTATTGCCGGCGGGATCCTCATGTATCTTCGTAAAGCCCATCTGCGCGTAGAAATCCCGGACCATACTGTTCTTGGCTGTCGGATAATAGTAGCCGAAGATGGCGGACAGGCCGCGCTGCATACAGGTCTCGACCAGTTTATCCATCATAGCGTATTCCATATCCCGTTTCAAGACGCGGCAGCTCATCAGCCACAGATCGATCAGCAGCGCCTTCTGTCCGGTCACAATGCCTTTGCCCTCAGGCTCTTCCTCCTTGTGCCCCGGCGGGTCCACCGTCATCATGGCGACGCTCCCGATGATCAGCGAGACAATGCCGTTGTCCCCGAATTTATCCGACAGCCGCCCGCAGAGGGTCAGCATATCCGGATCGGAGGCGGCCTGTGCAATTTCTTCTTCCGTACAGCGCTTGGTGGTCAGATTGAACTGGTTGCTCTTGTTGGTCAGCTGCGTGATCCGCGGGAAATACAGCTTTTCAAAGGGGCCGATCTCGGCCGTCATTTCCAGCGATTTCAGGTACTCTCCATAATCCGCGAAGGCGCTCTGGGCCTTCTTCCGCTCCGCGTTGGCCCGGACCATCTCGCTGCGGCTCCTGTCATCTGCTGTCAGAGAGGTCACCTCGAAATAGCCTGCATGATCCAGCACACGGATATAGTCCTCCGGCGCGCCGATCTCCGGTACCGCAGCGCCCGGCACCTGCTGCCGCACAATCTCCCGCTCCGCCGGATTGTCATCCGCAAAGACCGCTGACTCCGGCAGCACGTTCACATCCTCCGCGATCCGGACCAGGTTCTCGCTCTTCGGCTCCCAGTTGGCCCGGATGCTCACGAAATCCGACGGCTTTAAGATGCCCTCCGGGTGGTTTAAGCCCGCCAGCGCGTTCTCCTCGTCATTCTTTGAATCAACGGCCAGCATCACGCCGATGTCTTTCAGCTTCTTTACATAAGATTGAAACGCCCGGTAAGTCTCTCCGAGCGCCGTCTCTTCGCCCAGTTCGATGCCCTCCGGCCCGTCATCTCCGATCACGCCGCCCCAGAGCGTATTGTCCAGGTCCAGCGCCAGAATCTTCTTATTGCGCCCGTAGATGGATTTGATGATGCGGGTGACACTGTAGGCCAGCTCCGGAATTGCCTGCATGGACAGTGCGTATTTATACAGATTCCAGAAAGCATCATCCGCAAAGCGGTCCAGTCCGATCCGGGCAGCGAGATAATTGTAATCATGCAGATAGACCGCCGGGCCGTTTTCCTTCCGGTAAAGCCGGATCTGCTCCGCCATCCGTTCATTCAGAATCCGCACAAAACGCACGATTCCCTGCGTTTCCACCGCGTCGCTGTTTCCCAGCACCCGATAAGATGGATACTCATAGTTATTCTGGATCACCGGGCAGTGATAGCGGCTGTGAATGCCCTGCCAGCAGCTCTCCAGCTTCTCCAGCGCAGCCTGCAGAAGACTCTCGGCCTCCTCCTCTGATGCGTCGGGGCCCGGCAGCTCCTTCAGATTACGGAAGCTGGTGTGGATATAGACTAGGTCCGGTGCAAAAGCATCCAGCTCCGGATTACCGAAGACTGCATCCTCATAATACTGTGCGTACTCCGACTCATAGAACTGCGGCTCAATGCCCTCGTCCAGCAGAAATATTTCCATCATCCGGACGATGTCATGGGTCGTGGAGCCGCCGAGCACGGCAATCTTCTTCCTGATCCGCGGCGCATTGTCCGACAGGAGCTGGCGCCGGATCTTTTTCGATTTTTTCAGTAATTCATCTGCATCAAAGGGATACTGCAGCATGTCTTCTCCTTTACGGTGTGATACCGTGCTGTTCCAGCATCTGACGAACCTCGGGAATCTCCTGACAGATCAGCTGAGTAAAATACAGCGCGCCTTCCTCGTTCAGATGATCCGCGTTGCCGAACAGATCCCGGTTGTCAATAAAGCGCTCATCCAGCCCGTAATTGTAGTAATTGGTCCCGGTCTCCTGTGCGATCTTCTCCACCTCCTGATCGAAGGTCTGAAGAAAATCTTCGTGG
>JAFTFP010000239.1 GCA_017449485.1 Lachnospiraceae bacterium | reverse complement strand
TCCGAGAGACGTGCGTCTGGTTTCGGAAAGCGCACAGAAGGAATACAACGGTTCCGAGCTGAAGGCCGGCAAGGTGGAAGTGCAGGGTGATGGCTTCGCAGAAGGCGAAGGTGCCGAGTATGAAGTGACCGGTACACAGACCCTGGCAGGCAGCAGCAGAAATACCTTTACTTATCGGCTGAACGAGGGAACCAAAGAACAGAATTACCGCATTACCGTTCAGGAGGGAACGCTGACTGTGCTGAACCGGGATGCGCAGTACGGCATCACAGTGGAAGGCGCGAGCCTGACAACGCTCTATGACGGAAAGCAGCATACCGTAAACGGCCTGGTCTCCAGAACCTTCCGGGTAGAAGGAAAGACGTATCAGGTCAGCGGTCTGACTGCGGAAGGAAGCGGAAAGGATGCCGGAACCTACGCGGTTGCAGTGACGGGCACGCCGACGGTGACGGATGAAGACGGAAATGATGTGACGGCGCAGTTCCGCGTGACCACGAAGGACGGTCAGCTGACCATTACGAAGAGAGAAGTGATCCTGACCTCGGCCAGTGAGAGCCGGATTTATGACGGAACACCGCTGAGAGCGGAGCGCGTCGCGGTTTCGGGCGACGGCTTTGCGGAAGGCGAAGGGGCTGTCTATGACGTGACCGGCAGCCGGACCGTGATCGGAAGCAGCGAGAATACCTTCGTTTACACGCTGACGGGCGGCGCACAGGAGACGAATTACAATATCCACAAGGAATTCGGCAGCCTGACGGTGATCAGCCGGCCCGAAAATGCATTGCTGGAGCTGGATGTGACGGCACCGGGCGGAACCTTCCTGTATGACGGAACCGCTCACAGCGTGAGTGGACTGGCCGGCGCTGCCGGCAGAGGCCGCTCGGCATCGGCAGATGGCGAAGCTTCGCAGACCATTCAGGTTACAGTGAATGGACAGCAGTATACAGTGAGCGGACTGGAGGCATCCAGAAGCGAGACGGCGGCGGGTACGTACACGGTGAACATCACCGGCACACCGGTGGTAGTGGATGAAGACGGCAACGATGTCAGCAGCCAGTTCATCATACGGCCGCACAGCAGCGAGCTGACGATTCTGCCCAGAGAGGTGATCCTGACCTCGGGCTCCGCGTCCCACGCTTACAATGGCCGGGCACTGACCAACAACGAAGTGACTGTATCCGGCGACGGCTTTGCAGAAGGCGAGGGTGCAGACTATACCGTAACCGGAAGCAGAATGATTGTCGGTGAGAGCGAGAACAGCTTCACCTACGAGCTGAAGGATGGAACCAATCCGCAGAATTACCGGATCCGCACCGTGTTCGGAACACTTTCCGTGACCAACCGCGACGCGAAGTATCTGCTGAGCGTGAAGGCACAGAGCATGGAGACGATCTATGACGGTGAGGAGCAGACGGTCTCGGGTCTGGAAGCGGACACCTTTGAGCTGGAAGGAAATCTGTATCGGATCAGCGGACTGCAGGCGCAGGCCTCTGCTGTGGATGCAGGAACCTATGAGGTACCGGTCACCGGCACTGCCATCGTCACCGATGCATCGGGCAGCGACGTGACGGATCAGTTCATGATCCGGACAGAGCCGGGCACCCTGAAGATCGGACAGCGCAGGATTGTGCTGAGATCGACGGATATTGAGGGAGAGTACAATGGACAGGCAGTGACCGGCGGAGAAGTCCGCATCACTTCCGGCAGCTTCGCCGCAGGCGAGGGCGCAGGCTATGTGCTGACGGGAAGCCGGATTTTGCCTGGTGTGAGCCCGAACACCTTCAAGTACACGCTGAAGGATGGAACGAAGGCAGCCAACTATGACATTCAGACCCAGGAAGGTCTGATCACGGTTGTCAGCCGGAATGCCCCGTATGAGATTACGCTTCAGGCCAAGGGCGATAACCTGCTCTATGACGGTGAGGCGCACACGGTGGAAGGCTTCGAGGAGACAGAGTTTGTCATCGAAGGCAGCCGGTACACAGTGGAAGGCCTGAGCGCAGGCATCACGGCGACAGAGGCGGGTACTTATCCGGTTGAAATCGCCGGCACGGCCCGGGTTCTGGACGCAGAAGGAAATGATGTAACGGATCAGTTTGCAGTCCGGGTGATCGGCGCCGAGCTGACGATCCGGGGTCTGTATCAGCTGACGATCCAGTATCAGGATGAGAACGGCCGCACGCTTGCGCCGTCCTTCACCGGCTGGTATGAGGCGGGTGAGAGCTTCGGACCGGTGGCTTCGCCGCAGATTCACGGCTATACGCCGAACGTTCGCTCGGTACAGAGCGGCGAGGCGGGCATGCCGGAGCAGGATGTGACGATCACAGTTTATTACACGGCAGATGCGCAGCCGGGCGGCGGACCGGGTGAGACAGTCAGTCCGGAGCCTGAAAAGCCGGATACGCCGGAAACGCCGGATCCGGGAACGGGAGATGTTCCTGAGACACCGGAGGAGCCGGGTGTGGTACCGGCAGGAGAAACCCAGCCGGGTCAGACACCTGCACCGGCCCAGGGAAGTGAATCCGTAGAGACGCCGGCCGGAGAAATGCCGGAAGCACAGCCTGTTCAGACACAGACCGGCAAGAGAGCACCGGCGGGCGTGCTGACCATTACGGAAGAAGGAAGTCCGGAGATCGTTCACATCGAGGATCTGCTGGTTCCGCTCTCCGCGGTTCCGATCCGGCACGGCTACTGGGCACTGCTCAATCTGCTTGCAGCCATCGCGGCGGTTGTGCTCGCCATCCTGCTGATTCTCTCAGGGCGTCGCCGGAAAGAGGATGAGGAAGAGGACGAGAATCCGGAATCCATGACGGATGAGGAAGCAGGCGCCGGAGAAGGTGCGGCAGAAGATAAGGAGGAAATGGACGCAGAGGAAGAGGAAGATCCGGACGAGCGGAAGAAGAAGCGGCTGTGGAAGCTCCTGAGCGTGGTGATTGCAATTGTCTCCGTGATTGTCTTCGTGGTGACGGAAGATATGACCAATACCATGCGGCTTCTGGATCGCTGGACGATTCTGATGGTGCTGCTGCTGATCGGACAGGTGGTTGTGGTGTTCCTGAGCCGCCGGAAGAAGAACGAGGAGGAAGAGGAACAGGACGAGGAAAGCCTGGACGAAGAAAATCAGGAAGGCAAAATCTGACAGACGAGATGGAAACAGGCGAAGAGGATTCAGAAGAAACGGAAGAAGGGAATAAGTTATGATCCGGAAGAAGTTTTATGCACTGACCTTTTCAACAGCGATGACACTGGCACTGCTTGGCTGCGCGCAGCCGGGCGGTGCTGCATCGGGCACAGCCGGGACTGACCTGCCTTCAGACGGCGGGCAGACGGCACAGACACAGAATGAGAAAACGCCGGTGATCAGCGGGGACTGGACGAAGGATGTGACGCTGGACCAGCCTGGTGATGGCACTGCCCAGCTCTCGGAACTTGCCGGAGAAGCACTCACCATCCCTTCCGGTGAGGCGCAGGCGATCCAGGTTTTCCTGGATCTGAAGACAAAAATAGCTGAAGACATTGATTATTATGAAGGGGGTGTCGCCGCAGAGTATGTGACGGCATCGCTTTCGGGGCAGGAGGCTGCGGCTTATCCGGAAATTACCCGGATTGTGGATGAATATAATCAGTTCGCGCAGGAACGGGCCGGAAGAGAGCTGGAAGAGGGAAGGCTGCGCCACGCAGTCTATGAGGCATCTGAGGAGGAGCAGGAATATATTTTCCTGACATCCTGGATCGGCCTGCAGGTGGCACGCAGCGACTCCCAGGTTTTCAGCGCGCTGAAGGAAGTCTATCGCTATAACCGGGAATATGAGCCGGACTACTACGAACTGCACAGCGTGACGATTGACGCTCAGACGGGAAGAGAGCTGACACTGGCGGATTTCTTCACCGATACGACGGCGCTGCCGGACAGAATCATGGAGAGTCTTGAGAAGCGCCGGGGATCTTTTGAAAGCGACGAAGAGCGGGCAGCTTATTTCGACATGATCCGCAATAGTGTGGAGGGGTGCCGGGACGATGGAAGCTTCGCGTGGCTGGTTTATCCGGACGGGATCGAGTTCCGGATGGTGCTGCGCAGCATGAATGAAGATGGAAGGGAATATCATACAGACCTGGATGTGCTGGTTCCCTTTGAGGCATGCCGGGATATCTTAAAAGAAAATACCACGGACGTTTCCTATGATTATATTTATCCCTGTGTGCTTGAGTATGTGGAGCCGGTGTTCGGGACACCGCTCCCTGCAGACGAAGAGGGAAGCCGGTATGGCTTGTATTTTGTTGTTCAGAAAAACGGTCAGAAGCTCCTGTATAAGTGCCATGATGAGCGCACAGATGTTTATGTGAACCAGGGCGGGCAGGCCCGGCTGGCAGGCAGCTGCATAGGTGAAATTGTTCTTCCGGAGCTGACCTGCGCCGGGACCATGCCGGATCCGGCCCATTTTCAGGTTCACTGCATAGTACAACTGCTGCAGGAACTGTTCCTGCGCGCGGAGGCATCGGTGGGAGAGGACGGACTGCCGGTTATAAACGGTCTGTTTGAGGTCGAGACCAATCCCATGCCGATGGCTACGCAGAAAGAATTTGAAGCGGAAATCTTTGCGGATGAAGAGGCACAGGAAAGCGCACCGGGCACGGTACCGGCGTACACGGACCTGTCCGTGATCCGCTCCGACGGCAAAACCTTTGTGGATGCGGCCATGAGTGAACTGGATCCGGATGCGGAGCGGCCGCGCGTCTGCCGCCTTTATGTCGATGGAAATGAGGAAGAGGGCTGGACAATCAATGGCCTGTCGAAAGAAGAGATCATCGGCCATGAGGGCTGGTATGAGGAGTGAGCCGGCAGCAGAGCCGGAACTGAATTGAGAAAAAAGAAGTGCATGAGAACAAACCTCGTTCTCATGCACTCTTTTTATGTCTTTCACCACAAGCGCAGATGACGGATGACAGCTATGATCCGCCGAATGCTTTGTCAGGTTTCTCAGTCAAGCTTCAGGATCATGCCGAGCACGTGCCTTACGGCCGTAAGAAGGTCTGCCCGGGTGACGGCGCCCTGCTCGAGGGCGGCGAGGACGCGCTCCGGATAGCCGCAGCCCATCTTGACATCGTTGCCCGCGAGGGTTTCCTTGTAGTGTTCTGCCTTGTTCCACCAGTCGGTCATGACCAGACCCTCATAGCCCCACTCACCGCGGAGAATGCCGTTTAAGAGATCGGCATCTTCAGAGCTGCGGTGTGCGTTGATGATGTTGTAGGAGGTCATCAGACTCCAGGGATCCGCCTCCTTGACGATGATCTCAAACGCCTTCAGATAGATTTCACGGATCGCACGCTCAGATGCTCTCGAGTCGGAATCGCGGCGGTTCGTTTCTTTGTTGTTCAGGGCAAAGTGCTTGGGCGTTGCGGCGACATGCATGCTCTGGATGCCGCGCACCATGGCGGCCGCCTGCTTTCCGGCCAGCAGCGGATCCTCCGAGTAGTACTCGAAGTTCCGGCCGCACAGCGGACTGCGGTGAATATTGACAGCCGGCGTCAGCCAGGCGCAGATATTGTTCTCCTTGACTTCCTCGGCGCCGGCCCGTCCGACAGCGTAAACGACGTCCGGATCAAAGGTGCAGGCCAGAAGCGTGGAGCACGGGAAGGCCGTGGTGACCACACCGACCTCCGGCGCAATACGCAGACCCGCAGGTCCATCCGCTGTCATGACATTCGGAATGCCATACAGGGGATTGTTGCCGTAACCGAAGGTGTTGGCGGCGCCGGTGTTGGGCTGTCCGCTCAGAAGATGCGCCAGATCCTCGTCGGAGAGCTGAGCCATGAACACATCCAGACTCACCCGGCCCTCGGCGACATCAATCAGATCATAGTGTCCCTCCGGCTTCGGTCCCCAGGCAAGCATGCGGGGAACGGGCCGCACTGCCGGACGGCAATTCGCTGTTTCGTCCGGGACGTGATCCCCAAGAATGGTCTCGTTGAAATCATTCGGCGTTCCCACAGGCAGTTCCTCGTAGCTTCCGTCTGCGCGCAGGCGCTTCGTCAGCTGCGTCGGCGCCATGCGCTCGCTCAGCTGCTGCGTGACGACATCCTCATCAAGATGCAGGACGGTTTCGGAGAGCGCTGCGCTGCGCACATCCGTGCCGATGTAGAAATGATAATCTCCCTTTTCCAATACATAGGCGGATTTCCGGATTTTGCCCAGATCATCATAAGAAGCCATCTGAGAGACCGGGAAGGTGATCCGAAGCTCCTGGGACTGGCCGGGTGCAAGGAGCGCGGTCTTGCGGTAGCCCGCCAATTCCTTCGCAGGCTTGCCGAGCAGGCCCTGGGGCGCGCCGTAGTAAACCTGGACGACCTCTTTGCCGGCTCTGCAGCCGGTGTTCTTTACCAGAACTGAAACCGTCACCGCGTCGTCTGCAATCGTGACGGCAGGGTTCTCCAGAGCAAAATCCGTATAGGAGAGGCCGTATCCGAAGGGATAGACAACCTTGTCCGCCGCGCCGGGAATGGTCTCGAAGTACCGGTAGCCCACGTAGATATCTTCCGTGTATTCCACGTATTCGTCGGAGACGAAGAAACCCTCGGCAGCCGGATAATCCTCCAGATGCTCTGCGAAGGTGTCCGAGAGCTTTCCGGAAGGATTTGCAAGGCCGCACAGCAGCTCCGCCGCGGCCAGTCCGCCCTCGATGCCGCCCTGCCAGGCGAGCAGCACGGCGCCGATCTTTTCATTCTTCGCAAACCAGGAGGAGTCGACCATGCCGCCGACGTTCAGGACGACAATGACCTTGGCAAAATGCGCACAGATCTTGTCAACCATGGCCTGTTCCGCGTCGGAAAGGTAGAAATCGCCGTGCTCAAATAAGGAGTCCTGCAGGTCGATCAGGTGCTGGTCCACACCGACATGCTTCTCAATCTGATCGAGCACGCTCTTGCGGTCCCAACCCTCGCCGGAGAACCGGCTGATGGAAATCACCGCCGTGTCGGTAAAGGCCGCTGCCTTATTCACCAGGTCATCCGGCAGTTCCGGCTCCCGGACCAGGCCCGGAACAGCGCCGGCCTCATACTGCGCAGTGACCTCGCGCTCATAGAAGGAGACCGTGTCCGGGAAGACGCTGACCTGCGGAAGAAGCGCAAAGCCCTGCGCAATGTTCCGGATGTAGGGCACGGTGACATCACCGGATCCGCCGCCGCCCTTGACATAGTCAAAGGTGCCTTTTCCGAAGAGGGCGATGCGCGCGCCTTCCGGCAGCGGCAGCAGGGCGCCTTCGTTCTTGAGCAGGACCATGCCCTCACGGGCGGCTTCCTTCGAGAGGCGGATGTGCTCCGCGGAGGCAGTCACCTTGGGCTGTCCTTCATAGAGCGGGAGATTCGGCTGATACTTTGCTCTGGACCATTTGTTCATTTCTGATTTCTCCTCCTGTTATGTGTGGCATTTCGGCCGCGCAGGACTTACAATGAAGAAACAGGCTGCGCGGACGGCCTTAAGAGTAATAAGTGGATCGGGTGAACGATTATGCTGTTTAATTCAGGGCTGTTTCTGTTATTCTTCCCTGCAGTAGTCCTATTGTACTATATCATTCCCGCAAAACACAGCGCGGCGAGAAGGATTTTCCTGCTGATCGCCAGCTATTATTTCTATATGTGCTGGAACGCCCGCTACGGGCTGCTTCTGCTGGGCGCCACAGCGGTGACCTATGGGGCGGCGCGCCTTCTTTCGAGCGCGGAAAGTCCCCGGAAAAAGAAACAGATCATGATCGCCGGCCTGTGCATGGTCTTCGCGGCGCTGGCTTATTTCAAATATACGAATTTCCTGCTGGAAAACGTGGAGCGTCTGCTGCAGGCTCTGCACCTGACAGAGTCTGTTCCGCGCTATGACATTCTGCTGCCGGTCGGCATCTCCTTCTTCACCTTCCAGGCCGCCGGCTATCTCATCGATGTGTACCGGGGACAGACGGCCGCGGAGAAGAGCTTTGTCCGCTACGCCCTGTTCGTCTCCTTCTTTCCGCAGCTGGTGGCGGGCCCGATTGAGCGCAGCGGGAACCTGCTCAGGCAGCTGGACTGCAGGAATCATTTTGACTATGACCGTTTCCGCTCCGGCATCCTGATGATGCTTCAGGGCTATTTCATGAAGATTGTCATTGCAGACCGCGCCGCAGTTTTTGTCGATGCTGTATTCAACAGTCCGGATAATCTCGCAGGATCTCTCTACATCGCTGCCGTGACGGCTTTCACCTTTCAGATTTACTGTGATTTCTGCGGCTATTCTCTGATTGCCATCGGCGCCGCGCGGATTCTGGGCGTTGATCTGATGCAGAATTTCAATGCGCCTTATCATGGGACCAGTGTCAGAGACTACTGGCGGCGCTGGCATATCTCACTCAGCACATGGTTCCGTGATTATGTCTATATTCCACTGGGCGGCAGCCGGGGCGGAAAAGTGAAATACTACCGTAATCTGATGATTACGTTTCTGCTCAGCGGGCTGTGGCACGGTGCCAGCTGGAATTATGTCGTCTGGGGCGGTCTGAACGGTCTGTATCAGGTTTTGGAGGGACTCTGGGATTCCGCCTTTCATAAGAAAGCAGGACAAAAGCCGGATCCGGCCGGGATCGGAACCGGCAGGAAGGCGTTGGGAACGCTCCGGACTTTTCTGGCGATCGATTTTGCTTTTATTTTTTTCCGCGCACGCGGTCTGCGCGATGCGCTGCGGATCCTGCGTCAGATTCTGTTCAGCACACAGTGGACAGCGATCTCGGCACCGGGCCTGTATTCCTATGGCCTTTCGGCGCCGGACTGGACACTGCTGCTTTTGTCCCTCGCCGTGCTGATGGCTCTTGACAGTCTGCTGAACCGGGGAAAGAATCCTGCGGATATGATACTGAACAAACCATTGCCGGTCCGGATTGTCCTTTATGCACTCAGCATTACACTGATCCTGCTGTTCGGGATCTGGGGCAATGCCTATGACGCACACAGCTTTATTTATTTCCAGTTCTGAGGAAAGCCAGAACAGAGTGACCAGATGAAGATGAACAGTAAGCTGAAAAAGTTTCTATGCGTGCTGGCGGTCATCGCGCTGACCGCAGTGAATCTCGCAGTGCTCAGTTACGCGCTACGGGACGAATACGCCTATACGAAATATAAGCCTTTCATGGAGCAGAATGAAGATATTGATGTGGTCTTCATCGGTTCGAGCCGTGTTGTGAACGGCGTCAATCCGATGCAGCTGTGGCATGAATACGGCATCACTTCCTATAATTTCGGAAACAGCGCCTTTGGAATTGAAAATTCCTACTGGAGCTTTAGGCTTTCGCTGCGCCATCACGTTCCGAAGATTGCCGTGCTGGATGTCTTCGGCGCTTCCCGCCCGGAGACGGACAAGCTGCCGCTGGGGCTGGCCCACAACGGCCTGGATATCTATCCCCTCAGCACGGAAAAGGTCCGCGCGGTGCGCGCCATCTACGCGGATCCGGCGGATCAGCTGGAGCTCCTGTTTCCCTTCTCGGTCTTTCACAACCGGTGGTCCGAGCTGACGCTCGCCTCCTTCCTGCCGTCCGGCAAACCGCCTGTGACCGACGCGAACGGTTTTGAATTCTATTACGCTTATGACCGCTCGGTTCCGCAGCCGGTGATTGCGGAGAGTGAGACGCTGGATCTGCAGAATCCGCCGCTGGGTCTGCGCTACATTCCTGAATTCATTGAGCTGTGCAGAGCCTATGGTATCACGCCGGTCCTGATGTTTCTGCCCCATGAGGTGGAGCCGGAGCGGCAGCGCGAGGCGAATTCGGCGCGGCTGATTGCTGAGGAGCAGGGCGTTGTCTACTGGGATCTCAGGGAGGACGGCATCTTTAATGATGAGACGGACAGCGCGGACCCGAACACGCACCTGAATCCCATCGGCGCCGCGAAGGTGACCCGTGCGCTGGGGGAGAAGCTCTCCGCCGGCACGGACGGCATCCAGGCCGCAGATCACCGCGGCGATCCTTCTTATTCCAGATGGGATAGCCTGTATGATCAGTACCGGCAAAATCTGACGCAGGCGATTCAGACAGAGGACTCCTACGAGCGGCTGCTGCTCAGGCTCTCAGATGAGACCTACGGTGCGTATTTCCAGACCTTCAACGGGTACGAGCCCGGTCCGGAGGAACAGGCACTGCTGAAGATGATTCCGCACAATTACGGCATGGAAGCGGGAGACGAAAGTGACAATCCGGAGAACTGCGACCTGAGAATCTACGTGTACGACACCCGGACTTCGGAGGAGCTGAAGGTGTTTTCTTTCGTCAGAATGTCCTCTGAGGACACCAATCTGCTTCTGGATGAGACAAAATGAACAAAAATTTAGCAGGTTTAGTTGAATCTCACTAAAGTTTAGAAGAAATTTAGTTGATATTTGGTATAATGCTATATGTATCGGGTACCGATATGTAACTTGTTTGATTCAAAGGAGGATAACATGAAGAAGAGAGTACTTGCGGCACTGATGAGTACAGCATTACTGGCAGGCATGCTTGCAGGCTGTGCAGCACCGGCAGCAGCTCCGGCAGCAGCACCGGCTGAGGAAGCAGCACCGGCTGAAGAGGCTGCAGAAGAAGCACCG
>JAFTFP010000238.1 GCA_017449485.1 Lachnospiraceae bacterium | reverse complement strand
GGCCCTGATTGACCAGATTGCTGAAAACGGCGGCGGAACCCTGGTCGTCGCGGACGGCACCTTCCTCTCCGGTGCCCTTTATTTCAGACAGGGCGTCAACCTGGAAATTGCGAAAAACGGCGTGCTTCAAGGCAGCACCGACATCACGGATTATCCGCTGTGCCACACGCGCATCGAAGGCGAAGCCTGCTTCTACTTCCCGGCTCTGGTGAACGTCCTCTGCGTGGACGGCTTCTCCATCACGGGAGAGGGCGTCCTCGACGGAAACGGCCTGCCTTTCTGGAAGGCCTTCTGGCTGCGCCGCGCCTGGAACCCGCAGTGCACCAACAAGGAGGAGCAGCGCCCGCGCCTGTTCTACGCGGCGAACTGCACCAACCTGACGCTGGCCGGCGTGACCTTCCGCAACTCCGCCTTCTGGACCACACATATCTATAAGTGCAGCCATGTGAAATACATCGGCTGCAGCATGATTTCGCCCCACGAGCCGGTCGGCGGCCCCAGCACAGACGCCATCGACATCGATGCCTGCACAGATGTGCTGGTCAAGAACTGCTACATGGCCGTCAACGACGACGCCGTTGCCCTCAAGGGCGGCAAAGGTCCGTGGGCGGACACGGCACCGGAGAACGGCGCTAATGAACGGATCATCATCGAGGATTGCGAGTACGGCTTCTGCCACGGCAGTCTCACCTTCGGCTCGGAGAATGTGCACAGCCGGAACATCATCCTGCGCAACATTCACGTCGGAACCGGCTACAACTTCCTGTGGCTCAAGCTCCGCCCCGACACCCCGCAGTGCTACGAGCAGGTGCTGGTGGAGAACATCACCGGCAAATCCGCGAACTTCCTGAACATCAACCCCTGGTCGCAGTTCTTTGACCTGAAGGGCCGCACGGACCTGCCGATCTCCCAGGTAAACGGCATCACCATCCGGAACTGCCGCTTCGAGTGCGACACCTACTTCAACGTGAAAGCCGATGAGGCACACTATCACCTCTCGGACATCTCACTCGAAGACCTCGATATTACAGCGTACGACACGCGGTGCGACGAGCAGGCAGTGCAAAATCTGACCATTCGGAACGTCAGCCTGACAAAGAAGGATACCATCGACTACCCGGACAGCGTCACTACGCTCGATGCGGATAACGCAGTTCAGCACGAGTCCGGACAGTAAGACGTCAGCGGGCAATGACAGAGGTGTATTGTGCCGGAAACAGACTGGTTTGATACATGAGAAGTTGAATTTCTAAAAGCCTCCCGGTTGACTCTGTGAATTTCCCTCACAGCCCTTTCTGACTAAAGTAAAAGTCAGAACAGAGTATGCAGGAAACGCACAGACAGACAACCGGGAGGATTATTATGAAACTGAATACCAGATATCAGAAACTCTTCACACCCATCCGCGTCGGCAATACCATTCTGAAAAACCGCATTATCGCGGCGCCCATCACTTCTTATGCCATCGAACCCTCACCCGCAGATAAAGTGGAATCCATTGCGGCCAAAGCCCGCGGCGGCGCAGGCCTTGTGGTTATCGGAAGTATCGGCGTCAATGACACGGACTCCCTGATCTATTTTGAATCCAGCAGTCTCTGGGGACCGGAAAAGAAGATCTTTGAGGAAGAGATCAGCATGATCCACCAATACGGCGCCAAGGCCAGCGCGGAGCTGTTCCACGCCGGTCAGTTCGCGGACTGCCGCAGAACTCATGCGACGCCCATCGGTCCGTGCACCATGGAGCGATCCTTTTCAGAAGTGAACGGCTATGAGCGGATCGAGCCGGATGTGGTCGACGAGACACATGTGCGCGGCATGGACAGGGCTGATATGGAGCGGGTCTGTGCGGAATTCGCCGCTTCGGCCGTCGAGGCCCGGCGCATGGGCTTTGATATGGTCATGCTTCATCTGGGACACGGCTGGCTTCCGGCCCAGTTCATGAGTCCGTTCTTCAATCACCGTACGGATGAATACGGCGGCAGTTTTGAAAACCGCATCCGTTTCCCGAAGGAGATCATTCAGGCGGTCCGGAAGGCTGTCGGTCCCGCTTATCCAATCGATATCCGGATCGGTGCGGAGGAATATGTCGAGGGCGGTCTGACACCGGAGGAAGTCGCTCAGTTCGTTTATGAAGTACAGGATCTGATCAATATGGCGCACATCTCCTCCGGTCTGGACAAGCTCGTTCATGCGACCAGCTATATCGAGGCACCGAGCCTGCATCCGCATCAGCTGAATGTCCCGTTCGCACAGATTGTGAAGCAGAAGGTGACAAAGATCCCGGTGGCGGTCGTCGGCAGCATCACGACGCCGGATGAGGCGGAGCAGATTCTGGATGAGGGCAGCGCGGATCTTGTCGCCCTCGGCAGACCCTTTGTCGCGGATCCGGACTGGGCGAATAAAGCCAGAGACAACCGTCCGGAAGAGATCCGGACCTGCATCCGGTGCGTGTCCTGCTACGGTGTCGCAACCGGCGGCTGCAGCCAGGGCTGTGCCGTCAACCCGCGCTATGAGCGGGAACTGCGGCTTCAGACTGAGGAAGCTATACAGGAGAGAAAAGTCCGGACGACAGGGCGCGTTCCTGAGAAAAAGAAGATTGCGGTCATCGGCGGCGGCCCCGCCGGCATGAGCGCAGCCATTGCGGCGGCAGAGCGCGGCCACGAGGTTATATTGTTCGAAAAGACGGATAAGCTGGGCGGACTTCTGAATATTTCGGAGACAGATTCCCACAAGCTGGATATGCGCAATTTCCGCAATTACCTGATCACCATGACCCGGAAGCTGCCCATCGATATAAGGCTGAACTGCGAGGCGACGCCGGAGCTGCTGAGAGAGCTGGATCCGGACGAGATCATCTGCGCCCTCGGTTCTTACCCGAGAGGCTTAAAGCTTCCCGGCGCCGATCTGCCGCATGTGAAGAACATTGTTGAGGCGCATTCCATTCCACTGGGCGGCCATGTCGTCATCATCGGCGGCGGGCCCTCCGGCTGCGAGCTCGCGCTCTCACTGGCGGATGAAGGAAAAGAAGTGACGATTCTCGAGATGATGGACAGACTGGCGGCAGCCGGCAATCTTCTTTACCGCGGCGCCCTCTCCGAGCAGTTGAAAAAGCGCCCGCAGATTCATGTCTGTCTGGGCGTCCGTACGCAGGAGATTACAGAAAATGCAGTCCGTTATCTGGACCGGGACGGAAAGGAATGCAGTGCGCAGGCGGACAACGTCGTGCTCTGCGTTGGTCTGACGCCCCGCTTTGAAGAGGCGGCTGCCTTCACGGAGCTCATGTATGACGTGCGCATCATCGGTGACTGCGCCGCACCCCGGCGCATCAATGAAGCCGTCCACGAGGGATATTTCGCGGGATATTATATCTGACAAGCCGGGCCTGCCCTGCCGGGTCTCAGCCTTCCGGCACATCCCCTGCCGCGTACTGCGAGGGGGTGCAACCGTAATAAGACTTGAAGACCGTGGAGAAATACGGATAATTGGCGTAGCCGCAGTGCTGCGCGACCAGATTGGCAGTCAGGTTCGAATCCTTTAAGAGCCTGCCTGCCAGTTCCATTCTCTGCTTTGTGATCCACTGGTTGATGGCAATGCCCTTCTCCCGCTTGAAGATGCGGCTTAAGTAGATGGGATTTAAATAAAACACATTTCCGAGGGCCTGGACGTTCAGGTCTTCATCTCCCAGATGCTCCTGGATGTAGGCGGCACATTTTTCAACGGTCTCCTTCGGGGAGAGCGTCTGCTCGCTTTGTTTTTCCTGCTCGTCACGCAGCTCCTCCTGATGCTGCTGCACCCAGTTGCGCCCGTACTCCTGCAGTTCACTGGCGCGCTGGAGCTCCCGGCGCTGTCCGACGACGCGCTGCACGGTACTGCCGATATCCTCATAGCGGGCCGGCAGAACGATATATTCGCGGCAGCCCAGAGAAATGGCTTCTTTTGCATAGACAAAATCCGAATGGCAGGTCAGGAGAATGCACTCGATATCGTATTTCTGTTCCCGGATCCAGCGGATCAGCGAGATCCCGTCCTCGCCGGGCATCTCAATATCGCACAGCAGAAGATCGATCTTCTGTGCAAGCAGGATTTCCCGTGCGAGCGCGGCGCTCTCCGCCGTGAAGACCTCGTCGATCCCATACTGCTGCCAGGGGATCTCCCGTTCCATGGAATGCAGCTCGAGCACTGCGTCGTTAACCATCAGAAGCTTCATTCTATGACCTCCGGGTCTTCCTCATCCTCCTCTGTGAGATCACAGGGAATACGGATGGTAAAAGTCGTTCCCTCTCCTTCTGCGGAATCTACCGAAACACCGGCCTCATCGCCGTAATAATAATGCAGGCGGTTGATGGAATTGCGGACGCCGATATGTTTTCCGGGCGGAAGGGATGAAAAATCGTTCCGGTTGATCATGTCGGCATATTCTTCCGAGATGCCGTTGCCGTCGTCGGAGACCTGGAGGATGGCAAGGTTTTGCTCATCATCATATTCTCCGTACAGAATGATGTGGATTGTCTTTCCCGGAATCAGCGCGTGCTGAATGATGTTTTCGACAAAATTATGCAGAAGGAGCGGCGGGATCCGCATGAAGCTGAGGATCGGGTCGATCTGGTAGGAAACAGTAAAGGCATTCTGATAATGCAGCTCGGAGATTGCCAGGTATTCCTGAACCATTTCGAGTTCCATGGAAAACAGCTCCAGGTTATGTCCGTGCCGGAACATATAGCGGAAATATTTTGACAGATAAAGTACCAGCCGCTCGGCGTTCTCAGACTGTCCGTTGTGGATCAGTGTGAAGAGCAGGTTCATGGTGTTCTGCAGGAAGTGGGGGCGGATCTGCAGCTGCAGGTTATCCAGCTGCAGATTCAGGTTGTGTTCCGCGAGCTCGTGCCGGTGCTGTTCTTCCTCAAGGACCTGCCTCTGCAGAGCGGACAGGTTGGATGCCATGGAATTAAAGGAGAGATTGGTGTCGTAAAACTCCTCGGAGGAAACCTGCTCCGTGATCCGGAAATCCTCGTTGCCGCCCTCCAGTTCGTGAAACGCGCCCTGCAGGATCTGCAGCGGACGATTGATCTTCCGATAATAGGTCAGCAGGAAGAGCGGGATCATCAGGACGGAGAAAACGAACAGCAGAATACTGACAGAGATCCAGGGCAGGACATTTCTGTACACGGAAGAAGTCCTGACATCCGAGATGATATAAGCGGATATCTGAGCGATCCGGGAGGAGGTGAGAAGGCGGCCACTCTCTTCCGGCGGCAGCTGATCGGCGATGGACAGAATTGTGCCATACGGATCATCTCCCGGGTTCAGAGAAGAGAAGAAGGCGTCACAGTTCAGATAAGCGCCGAATCTGCTGGAGGAGTCGCGGAGAATATGAATGAGATAGACGGTTTCCTCTGCTTTAGCCAGATGCCACTTTCCGTCGTCATACGCGGGATCTTTGATCAGCGCGCGCAGGGAAGCTTCGGGCATGATCTGTGTTGAGGAAGGTCCGTACTGAAGGCGGCCGGAGTGTACCAGCTCATCCGAGGAATTCAGCAGCAGAAAGAGTCCGTCCGCGGAGCCGGAGAGAACAAGTGCATCCCTGACCGCATTATCCAGATTGGCCCGATACAGGGTGTGATGCCAGTCGCCGGTGTTGCGCTCAAAACGCAGAACCAGGTCATTGTTTGTGAAGAGATTGAGGAGCAGATAGTCTGCTGTTTCTGTCCGATGCGCAAACTGGGCGGCGTAGGAATCCAGGACAGCCTGCGTCTGCCGGGTATATTGCTGCTTCAGATTCTGCATGGTGTTGATACTCAGGATCGAGGAAAGAATGCTGAAAGGCAGCAGGAGAAGGCACAGGAAGATCAGCACCTGCCTGCGCAGACTGATGGGCTTTTTCGTATTTTGCTCAGACCGGTCTGCCATAATCATGCCCTTTTCCGCGGCCGGAAGCGGCCGCTTACAGAATCTGAACTCATTATAACGTTAAAGTTGATTCTTCAAAAGCCGGGGATTGGAAAACTGAATGGTCACCATAACCGGAAACAAATATGATAGCAGTGTAAAAACCAATTCGTCCTCACGGATGACCTCTACGAAGGGAGAAAATTATGAAGAAGAAAGCTCTTGCACTGCTCTTTGCGGCATCACTCCTCGCCGGAACGCTTGCCGGCTGCGGAAAGTCTGATGGTTCCGCTGCACCCGCTCAGCCTGCTGCTGAAGAAGGTGCAAAAGAAGAAGCCGGCGCTGTGGTCGCAGACAACAGCGAAGCTTATAACATCGAAATGCAGATCGTGACTTGGGGCGGCAACCCGGACGAGATCGATCAGGTCGAAGCAGCAATCAATGCCATCATCGAGCCCGAGATCAACGCCACCGTGACTCTGATCCCGATCGCAGCGTGGGATCTGGCCAATGAGACCAGCCGCGCGCTGGCAGCCGGAGAGAAGCTTGACCTGGCCTGTGTCTTCACTTTCGGACAGGCGATGGACAGCATCTCCAATTACACTTCCAAGAACATGTTCCGCCCTCTGAATGACCTGTACGCAGCATACGGAAGCGATATCGACGCTGCTCTGGGCGAGAGAATCAACCTCGGTTATATCGAAGACACCCTGTACGCAGTTCCCTGTGTCTTCAATTACGGCAACGGCACTTCCTTCACAGCCCGGAAGGACTATCTTGATCAGATGGGCATCGCTCCGGAAGAAGGAAAGCAGTACACGATGGAAGATCTGACCCCGATCTTCGAAGCCTACAAGCAGGAGTTCGGCGCAGGCCACTATGCACTGTCCCTGTACGGCACAGCGACCGACGGTTTCCACCAGTTTTACGAGATCGACGCACTCGGCGGGCAGGAGAGCAACGGTATCCTGATGAACGCGGGTCTGGACGGTCAGAACACGGTTGTCGATCTGTTTGAGACCGATGAGTACATGGAGTACTGCAAGCAGATGCGCGAGTGGTATCAGGCCGGCTACATCAATCCTGATGTCACGACGGTCAGCGATGACGTCACCAGCCAGATGAAGTCCGGCAACTATCTCGGAACCATCGGTTCCAGCCAGCCCGGCGGAAGCATCGGTCTGGCGAACAACCTGGGTGTCGAGCTTGTGGAGTTCCCGCTCGTTGAAGCTTATGCTTCCACTACCTACGCTTCCGAAGCGCTGTGGGCGATCCCGAACACCTGCGAAAATCCGGAGCGCGTCATGCAGTTCCTGAACATCCTGTATCAGGACCGCGACCTGGAGAACGATGTGGACTCCCTTCTTTCCGACGGCCTTGCAGGCGTCAGCTATGAAGTGGTTGAGCAGCTCGACGGCAGCAAAGCGATTGTCAAGGCGGGAACAGGCACCTGGAGCCAGTGGGTACCGAACGATCTGTACGGCAATTCCCTGACCGTCCCGAAGTTCCAGCCGAATGAGGCTTCAATCTATGATGAAATCGAAGCTTTCAACCAGAAGATTGTCGATGACGGCCGCATCACCAAGGCATTCGGTTACGTCTTCAATCCGGAGAACGTCTCCACACAGGCAGCAGCAGTCGCCTCTGTCGCAACTCAGTACAGAAGCATCGTCGGATACGGCACGGTTGATCCGGAAGAAGTGATGCCTGAATTCATCCAGGCCCTCAAGGATGCCGGAATCGACGACATCATCGCCGAGAACCAGAAGCAGCTGGATGCATGGTATGCTGCACACTGATGATCCGTAAGCCGCAGAAGTTTAAGAAGCCGGCACATAAGGAGTAAGCAAAAGGGCTCTGTCGGTTCACAAAAGATATGTGAACAACAGGGCCCTTACTATCGAAACAAGGGGGAACAAAATGCCTAAGAGAAAGATCAGATGGAAGAATTACATTCCATTCTACATCATGGCCCTGCCGGGCATCATCTATATGATCTGCAATAACTATATGCCGATGTTCGGTATCGTCCTGGCCTTCAAGAAGCTGGACGTCACTAAGGGCATTCTCGGCAGTCCCTGGGCGGGCTTCAAGAACTTTGAGTTCCTGTTCAAGACCAAGGCGACCATCGGCATCATCCGCAACACTGTCCTGTACAACCTGCTGTTTCTTTTCCTCGGAACAGCCGTGGCCGTGGCGCTGGCGATCCTGCTCAACGAAGTCAAGTCCAAAAACATGGGAAAGCTGTACCAGTCCCTGATCCTGATTCCCTATCTGATGAGCTGGGTCATCGCAAGTTATCTGGTCTACGCCTTCCTCGCACAGGATATCGGTATTGTCAACAATTCCATCTTAAAGCCGCTCGGAAAGGAAGCCGTCAGCTGGTACTCCGAGAAGAAATACTGGCCCTATATCCTGACCTTCGCCTATATGTGGAAAAACATGGGCTACATGATGATCATCTACTACTCCAGCATCGTGGGCCTGTCCGCCGACTACTTTGAGGCAGCTTCGCTGGACGGCGCAACCAAGTGGCAGCAGATCCGGATGATCACCCTGCCGCTGATCAAAGGAACCATCATCACTATGGTCATTCTGAACCTGGGCCGGATCGTCACCTCCGACTTCAGCCTGTTCTACCAGATTCCGAAGAACAACGGCGCACTTTACAGCGTGACCCAGACCCTCGACGTCTATGTGTATAATGCCCTGATGAAGAATTCGGATTTTGCCATGTCATCGGCGGCCAGCGTGTTCCAGTCTATCGTCGGCTTCATCTTCGTCCTGATCACAAATGCCATTGTGAGAAAGTACAACGAAGAAAGTGCACTGTTCTAAGGGAAAGGAGGAAACAATATGAAATCCAGAGACGAATTGAAATGGCAGATCATCTCCAACGGCGTCATGGGCATCGTATCCCTGGCTGCTCTGCTGCCTTTTATCCTGCTGATCGTTGCCTCCTTTACGGATGAGAAATGGGCACTCGCCAATGGCTACAGCTTCTTCCCCGGCAAGCTCAGCACCGAAGCTTACAGCTACATCATGAACAACGCTTCCATGATCGGACGCGGCTACCTGAACACCGTCCTGGTCACCCTGATTGGAACAGCCGGCAGCATTCTCTTCACGAGTCTGTTTGCTTACGCGCTTGCAAAAGATGACCTTCCGTTCGGCCGGATCCTGAACTTCCTGTGTATCTTCACGATGCTGTTCTCCGGCGGCCAGGTCGCCAGCTACTACATCTGGAGCAACGTCTTCCATGTACGTGACACCTACATGGGACTGGTTCTCCCGAACCTGATGATGAACGCATTCAACGTAGTACTGGTCAAGAACTATTACAAGACGAGCATTCCGGCATCCCTGCTGGAAGCGGCCAAGGTGGACGGCGCCTCGGAATTCGGTATTTTTGCCCGGATCGTCATGCCCCTTTCCATTCCGATCAACGCAACCATCGGTCTGATGACCGGTCTGGCTTACTGGAATGACTGGGTCAACGGCCTGTACTATCTGACCTCCCGCAAAGGCGAGGGCTTCTACACCATCCAGTTGATTCTGAACCGAATCAACGACAGTATCGCCTTTCTGCAGGCCTCCTCCAACATCGTGACCGGCGTTTCCTTCCCGGCAGCGACCGCGAGAATGGCCATCGCCGTGACCGGCATCATCCCGGTACTGATTGTTTACCCGTTCCTGCAGAAGTATTTCGTCAAAGGTATTACGGTTGGTGCGGTAAAAGAATAGGCACGCCTCCGAAGGAGGCGCGCAGCCCGAAAGGAGTAAAAATGGCATTCGGAAGACTTGAGAACTATTTTGAAGCAACGCGCAGGGTGATGGAGTTCCGCTTCGTCCTGCCGGACGATCCGCGGTACCGGATGAATTTTGACGGGACACCGAATCCGTATTATGAGAGGAAGACGAAGACGCTGATCGTGCTGAACGGCTACACCCACAACAACCTGGAATGGCTGATGCACACCAACATCATTGATGTGGCGCGCAAGTACAATGTGGCTGTCTTCCTGCCGAGCGGTGAGAACTGCTTTTACACCAACTGCGAGGGCTGCAACGACCACTTCGCGGACTATGTGGGAGACGAACTGGTTCACTATGTCACAAAGTGTTTCGGCCTGTCCGAAGACCGGGAGGACCACTATGTGATGGGTCTTTCCATGGGCGGCTTCGGCGCGCTGCACACCGGTCTTGCATACCCGCAGAATTTCAGCAAAATCGCAGCTTTTTCCTCGGCGCTGATCCTGCACGAGGTGGCAAAACTCCACCCCGGCGAGTCCAATGCGGGCGGCGACTACGCGTACTACAGCAGAGTGTTCGGAAAGCCGGAGACCGTGCTGACGAGCAACGACAATCCGGAGCAGCTGATCCTGAACATGCTCGCGGATGGGACGAAGATCCCGGACCTGTACCTGGCGTGCGGATCGGAGGACTTCCTGCTGGAGCCCAACCTGTGGCTTGTGGATTTCCTGAAAAAGCACAATGTGCCGCACATCTATCATCAGAGCCCCGGCGGTCACGATTACAATTTCTGGCTGCCTTACACGGAGCGGGCAGTCCGCTGGATGATCGGCGAGCCGGAGCTGGAAGAGGGTGCATCGCCGGTCGGCGGTATGATACAATAACAGAAGCAGTATTCAGTGTGTATCTGCACGGAAAACAGCAGATCAGAGGTGTTTCTGAAAGGAGTTCTTCATGTGGAAAGATGCAGTCTGGCTCGGTGTGCCGCGGCAGGAGCTGATCGATCAGAAAATCTATGAAGGAGATGCGAACGGGCGGTTTGTTTATTACCGCCTTTCCTTCTTTTTACGGGAAACGGGAGACCTGACGGCGGACATCAGCGCCAACTCCCGCTATCGCCTGTGGGTCAACGGAGTGCCGGTGCTCTCCGGGCCCTGCCGCAGTGACGGATTCGTGCGGTATTATGACACGGCGGAGCTTGGCCCTTATCTGCAGGCCGGGCAAAATGTGATCGCCGCCCAGGTGCTCCTTGCGGATTCCTCCTATTGCTCAGACGGCGGCCCGGGGCACGTGGACGAGCGACAGCCGCTCGTCAGCGTCAAACCGGTGATGGCCGGGCATGCTTTTGCCATGGAGGGCCGGGTCATCGGAAGAGACGGGGAGGTACTGGCGGACATCACGACCGGAAAAGCGGACTGGAAGCTGCATCTCGATAATACCTTCGCGCTGCGCAAGGTACCGGGCGTCAATGAAAACATGGGTGCGCTGACGGAGGAGATCGATTTCTCTGTGACGGATGCGGACTGGAAGAAGGCGGACTATGACGACAGTGCCTATGTTCCCGGAAAACCGCTGGGAACGGCAGCAGATCCTTTTGCGCTGAACTTCGGGATCCTGCCGGTCTTTTACGCCAAAGAGCGGCCCATCCCGCTGCTCTTCGAAGAGCCGTTCCCGCTGACAAAGGAGCTGGGAGAGCCGGTCCTGGGCGCGGCAGAGGAGCTGCGGATTCCGGCGGGGACGACCTGTACGCTGCTGTTTGATGCGGGAGAGCATGTGAATGTCTATCCGCGCTATTTCCTCGAAAAAGGGCGGGACAGTGAGCTGCGCATTACGTATTTTGAGAAATTCGTCGATCCGGATCCGGACGCGGAGAAAGAATTAAAACGCGACGACTATGTAAACGGTGTGATCGGAGACGGCGGACAGACAGACACGATCCGGCTTTCCGGCGCTGAGCTGGTCTATGAACCGTTCTGGTACCGCACGCTGCGCTTCCTGCAGATCGAGATCCGGACAGGGGAAGAGGAGCTTGTTTTCCACAGACCGGAGCTTCGCCGGATGGGTTATCCGCTGAATCCGGGCTCGCAGATCCGTGCGGATAAGCCCTGGGTGGAACAGGTCTATGAGATGTGTGTCCGGACGCTGCAGAACTGCATGTCGGACGCCTATATGGACTGCCCGTTCTGGGAGCAGATGCAGTATCCCATGGACACAAGGCTCCAGGCGATGTTTACCTATGCCTGCAGCACAGATACACAGCTGGCCCGCAAGGCGCTGTCGGATTTCCACGACTCGATGATACCGGCCGGACTGATCCAGGGGCGTGCACCGGGCAACCCCGTCCAGATCATCTCTACGTTCTCTCTGCATTATATTTTCATGATCTGGGAATACTATGAGCGGACCGGAGATGAGAGTGTTTTAAAGCTCTACCGGTCCGATACGGACCGGATTCTGGAATACTATGACAGCCGGATCGGGCAGAGCGGGCTGATCGAAAAGCTCGGTTTCTGGGAATTTGTCGACTGGCAGGTTGCCTGGAATGATACGTTCGGAGAACCCGCCGCGACGAGAAAAGGCCCTTCAACCATCATCAATCTGATGTACGGCCGGGCCCTGCTGGTCGCCGCCAGGATCAATGAAGCGAGCGGACGCAGCGGCATGGCCGCCGAATACCGCGCGAGGCAGCAGGCGATTACAACGCGCGTGGACGAACTCTGCTGGAATCCGGAGCGGGGCCTGTATCGGGAGGGACCCGGATATGAAGAGTATACGCAGCATGCACAGAGCTGGGCGGTCTTAAACGGCATGAAGCGCGGCGAAGAAGCCGCTGCGATGATGCGCAGGACCTTCGAAGAAGCAGATGTGCTGCGCTGTTATTTTTCAACCTGTTACGAGCTGTTCCGCGCCTGCGAGGAGGCCGGTTGCTATGAACTGACGTCGCAGCAGATGGACTGGTGGATTCACTTACTGGATGAGCACTGCACCACCTGTCCGGAGACGCCTGCCCATTCAAGAAGCGAATGCCACGCATGGAGTGCGCTGCCGATGTTCGAGCTGATTCATGTACTGGCCGGTGTGCGCAGAAAAGCCGGCTGTCCGGGTGTGATCGAAGTCCGGCCGCATTTTGCCGAATATGGATTAAAGCATCTGGAGGGTGAACTGATCACGGAATACGGCCCGATCCGTTTCGATTATACGAGCGCGGAGGACGGCGCGGTGAGCGGCAGCCTGGTGCTGCCGGCGGGCATGAGCGGAACGCTGGTGCTGCCGGGGGCAGAGCCGCAGGAGCTTGTGCCGGGAGAAAACCGATTCTGAGAGCAGCTCTGTACACAACGAATGATTGACAGCTAAGGGGGAAGGCAAAAGATGGAAAGAATGTATCCGAATCTCACCAGGCCGATCGTGATCGGCCGGACGATGTTCCGCAACCGGATGTTCTCTGCCCCAATGGGCGGAACCGACATCGCAAACGACGGCTGTATCGGCCCGAAGTCGACCGCATTTTACGAGCTGCGGGCCAAAGGCGGCGCAGCAGCCGTCACCGTCTCGGAGCTGATGGTGCATCCGCAGACCGACGGCTCACACGCGTATCATCTGGACGAGAGCATCCTGAACTCACTGGCCTGCGCGACCTACACGGCCGACGCGATCCGGCGCCACGGGGCGATCCCGTCGCTGGAGCTCTCGCACTCCGGCATGTTTGCGGGCACTTACATGACGGACAAGACAAAACAGAAGTCGCTGAATCAGTGGGGACCGTGTGATACAGTCCGGGCGGACGGCGTGCAGGTGCGCGCCCTGACAAAGGAAATGATTGAAGAGATCACAGCCGCCTACGGGCACGTCGCGGGCCTCGCGAAACGCGCGGGTTTTGAGATGCTGATGATTCACGCGGGACACGGGTGGCTCTTAAACCAGTTCCTCTCGCCTCTGTTCAATCACCGGGAGGATGAGTACGGCGGATCCCTCGAGAACCGCTGCCGTTTCCCGATTGAAGTGCTGAAGGCTGTGCGTGAGGCAGTGGGACCTTTCTTCCCGATTGAGCTGCGCATGAGCGGCGCCGAGTTCTGCGAGGGCGGATACGATCTGGATGAGGGTGTTCGTATCGCGATGGCACTCGAGCCGTACGTGGACATCATTCATGTCTCGGCAGGCACCTATCAGAAGACCTTCGGCATCACACATCCGTCCATGTTCACGGATCACGGCCGCAACGTCTTCCTGGCGGCGGAGATAAAAAAGCACGTATCCAAGCCGGTCGCGACCATCGGCGGCCTGGGCGATCCGGCACAGATGGAGGAAATCATCGCTTCCGGCAAAGCCGACATTGTCGAGATGGCAAGACAGCTGCTGGCGGATCCGTATCTGCCGCGCAAGGTCGTGGAAAACCGGCCGGAGGAGATCGTGAAGTGCCTGCGCTGCTTCACCTGCATGGCGGAGCGCGCGGCGACGTCTACGCGACGCTGCACTGTCAATCCGGTGATCGGAAGAGAGATGGAAGGCGATGAGATTCAGCCCGCGCCCGTGAAGCGCAAAGTTCTTGTGGCCGGCGGCGGCCCGGGCGGACTCTATGCGGCATATACGGCTGCGCGGCGCGGACACGAAGTAATTCTGTGCGAGAAGGAAGATGAGCTGGGCGGCATTCTGAAGAGTGAGCAGGCACTGCCCTTCAAGCATGAGATGTACGAGCTGGCGGGCACCTATGCACTGCTGGCGCGGCAGGCGGGTGTCGAAATCCGTCTGAACACCGAAGTGACGCCGGAATATGTGGAGAAGGAAGCGCCGTACGCGCTCATCATCGCCGCGGGGTCGACACCGCTCGTCCCGCCGATTCCGGGACTGAACGGTGAGAACGTCGTAATCGTCAATAATTATTACAAAGAGAAGGACAAAGTGGGGGATGACGTGGTCGTCTTCGGCGGCGGCCTGGCCGGCTGTGAGTGCGCGATCCATTTAGGTCAGGATCTGGCGGCAAAATACGGAAGCTCCGAAGAAGCGAAGAAGCGGGTCCATCTCGTTGAGATGCGCGATCAGCTGGCACCGGATGCCAATGTGCGCCACCGCCCGCTGCTGCTCGCCGAGATCGACAAATATGTCACGGTCCACACAAGCTATAAGGGCCTGGAGGTCACAGCGGAGGGCATTCTCTGCGAGGATGCGGCCGGTGAGAAGCAGCTCGTGCCCGGTCACTCCGTGATCTGTGCGCTGGGTCAGCGGTCCAGGACGGACGTCGTGGAATCGCTCATGGATACGGCACCGTATGTGCGGGTCATCGGTGACGCAGCGAGAGTCTCCACCATCACAAATGCGGTCTACTGGGGATATCACGCAGCCTTGGACATCTGATTTCCAAATGGAAACAAAATGGAAAAAACTTGCAAAAACGGTCTTAAAGTGATCTAATATTTATAAGGCAGAGGAGGTTGTATCCTATATAAGGGGAAATTCACATGACGATCAGCCAGATGCAGGAGCGTAAGGCAGAACTGGGATATACGAACGAAATGATCGCAGAGTATTCGGGCGTCCCGCTGGGAACTGTTGCGAAGATATTTGCCGGAGTCACGAAATCACCCCGCAGGGATACCATTCTGGCGCTGGAAAAAATATTCACGGAAAAAAGCGGAGCCAGGACTGCGTACGAAGATAGTGGAATGTCTGAATCTGCGGAAGATATATACTCCTGTGTCAGGGAAGCTGCTGCGGAGTATTCCGCGGACCGCCGGGGAATATATACAATTGATGATTATTATGCTCTTCCGGATGACAGGCGCGTGGAGTTGATAGACGGTGTATTTTATGACATGGCTTCGCCTACGCTGGTGCATCAGGATATCCTTGGAAGACTGTATCAGATCATTGTTTCATGCGTAGACCGGCATCCGGATTGTAAACTGTATATAGCCCCTGTGGATGTCAGAATTCTTGCGGATAATACAACAATTGTTCAGCCGGATCTGTTCATCATATGCGGCAGGAAAGATCAGGATACACACAGAGTGAACGAGGCGCCGGATTTCATTATTGAAATACTCTCACCCTCCAACCGCTTTCATGACCTGTTCAGGAAACTTCATCTGTATATGCGTGCCGGAGTTCGTGAATATTGGATCGTTGATCCGGAGAACGGAAAGGTCACCGTATATTATTTTGAGGGAGAGGAACTTCCGGACACATATACCTTTGAGGATACTGTTCCGATCCGGATCTCAGGAGGACATTGTTCAGTCGATTTTAAGGCAATCAAAGATAAAATACTGTAGAGGAGGAGAGAAAATGAAAGAAGTACTGGAGTTTTTAAAGAAATGTGGTGTGTTCTATATTGCTACGGCGGACGGAGATCAGCCCCGCGTGCGGCCGTTCGGCGCAGTTCACGAGTTTGAGGGAAAGATCTATCTGATCACAAGCAATCAGAAGCCGGTCTTTGCCCAGATCGCGCAGAATCCGAAGATCGAGATCTGCGGCATGGAGCCGGGAGGCAAGTGGATCCGCATCGCGGCGAAGGCAGTGCGGGACGACCGGATCGAAGCCAGAGAATCCATGCTGGAAGCCAATCCGAGCCTGAAGGGCATGTACAGCGCGGACGACGGCAAGATGGAAGTGCTGTATCTCGCGGACGCGAAGGCTGTGATCGCCTCCTTCACAGAGGCACCTGTTTCGTACGAGTTCTGACGGGCGCTGCCTGCGGGCAGGTCATGATTTTGACAGGACAGGTCACGAAATTTCTATTGTCACATAAAAGCAAATGATAAGATTGAGTACAGAACATTCAGAATCAGGAGTGTTCTGTACTTTTTTTGCGCGCATGCAATGAGCCATGCGCATCCAAGACAGAAGTCAGCCGAAGAGAGCCAGTTCTCGAACTGACGGCATGGCGTCAGAGAATTGAACAGGACAAGGGAGGGACAAAAAATGGCATTGACACAGAAACCGATCGTGACAAAATACGGAAAGTACCTTGGCATTCAGAAAGACGGATGCCGTGCTTATCTCGGAATCCCGTATGCGAAGGCCCCTGTGGGGGATCTGCGCTTTGCACCTCCGCAGAAGCCGGATGTCTCTGACGATATCGTGAAAGCAGACCACTTCGGAAACCGCTGCATGCAGGGCGGAAGCAACCCGTTTTTCGAAAAAGAGTTCTATTCGGTTCCGGAGTTTATGCCCCCGGTCAGTGAGGACTGCCTGTATCTGAATATCTGGACGCCGGACGGCACGGATGAGAATTCGAAGCTTCCGGTGGGCTTTTATATTCACGGCGGCGCGTTTATGGGCGGCGCCGGCAGTGAGATGGAATTTGACGGCGAGGCTTATGCAAAGCGGGGCGTGATTCTGGTTACGATTAATTACCGCTGCGGCATCTTCGGCTTTCTCGCACACCCGTGGCTCGCGCAGGAGAGTGAAAAAGGCCTGTGCGGCAACTACGGCACGCTGGATCAGATTGCAGCCCTTTCCTGGGTGCGCGAGAACATTTCCGCTTTCGGCGGCGATCCGGAGAACATCACGATTTTCGGTCAGTCGGCGGGCGCCATGAGCGTGCAGACGCTCTGCTCTTCTCCGATCACAAAGGGGATGTTCGCCCGCGCGATTCTGCAGAGCGGCGGCAGCTACGGCGTGGGACTTCACAGCGATGTACCGATGGAAGAAGCCATGCGGGACGGAACTGAAATTGTGGAGAGCATGAATATCCATAGCCTGCAGGAACTCAGAGAAATTCCGGGACAGCAGCTGATGGAACAGTTTGACGCCTACATGGGCAAAAAGATTGCGGAGGCCGGCGGCTTCGAAAACGTACGGCTCCCGATGATTCCGTGCATCGACGGCTGTGTCCTGGAGCAGGGCTACTACGACACGATCGATCAGGGAAAACTCTGTAACATTCCGTATATGCTCGGCAGCAACAGTGAAGATATCGGATGTGTTTCGAAGGAAGAGCAGTCGGCAGGAAAGTACGGCATGCTTTACAACGGCGTACTTCAGTTTGCACACAGGGAAGAAGAGATACAGAACAATCCGCCTTACGCCTACTATTTCACGCGGCAGATGCCCGGCGACGAAGCCGGTGCTTTCCACTCCGCGGAGCTCTGGTATGTATTCGGGACCCTCGGACGCTGCTGGCGGCCTCTCACTGAAGGCGATTTCGCTCTCAGTGACCGCATGCTGGACTGCTGGACCGGGTTCATGAAGAACGGCGATCCCGGTGCGGACTGGCGCAAGTGTACAATCGATGATCCTTTTGTCATGAGATTTGACGTTCAGGGATGAGAATGCAGCAGAATTCTTCTGAATCATAAAAAACAGAAATCCCGCCGGATTAAACCGACGGGATTTTCGTCTCATCTGAAAGAATGTATTATCGCGGACATTTCATCTGAATGAACTCCGGCAGACTTCACATCTGCACGGATGTCTCCAGGCAGGTGCTGAGGCTGCCGCCGGCGTAAATATCGATCTCGCCGGGATCCACGACAAAATCCATGCGGCTGTTGAAATAGCCGAGCTGCTCTCTGGCGATGCGGAACCGGATCACTTTCGATTCACCGGGCACCAGCGGAACCTTTTCAAATGCCGCGAGTTTCCGGACGGGACGGACGCGCTCCGCCACAGGATCGCGGAAGAAGCACAGAACGACTTCGTCGCCTGCGCGGCTGCCGGTGTTCTTTACGGTGATCCGGACGTCGATGCCGTCCGGCCCTGCCTGGGCGTACAGATCCGTGTATTCGTAGGTCGTATAGGACAGACCGTCGCCAAAGGAGTAGACCGGTGCCAGCGGGGCATCAAAGTATTTCGAAGTAAACTTGGCCCTGCCGCCGGGACGGCCGGTGTTCGGCCGGTCGTAGTAGCAGGGGCAGGTGCCCGCGTTGTAAGGGAAGGAAGCCGTCAGTTTGGCGGAAGGGTTGACATCGCCGAACAGGATGTCGAGAACGGCATTGCCGGCCTCCACACCCAGGTGCCAGGCTTCCACGATCGCCGGAACATGCTCCTTCAGGAAGGACAGCTCGATCGGACGGCCGTTGAAGAGCACCGTGACGACAGGCTTGCCGGTGTCAAGCAGGCGCTGAACCATCTCCAGCTGATCGGCGGAGATCTTCAGATCAGACCGGCTCGCGGCCTCTCCGCTCCATTCTCTCGGCTCGCCGATGACCGCGACGAAGACGTCGCATTCTGCCGCGTGTGCGGCGATCTCGTCCGCGTCAGCCGTTTTCAGATATGTGTAATGTACCTTCTGCGCCTCACAGGCATCGATCACGCTCACATGCTCATCCGATCTGGCGTTGACAGCCCAGGTGCCGGGCATTTCATCCCGTCTTGAAGCGAGATCTCCGCAGATCCCCAGATGCAGATCGCGGGAGAGCGGAAGTATCGGAGCACCGCCTTCCGCCGCCGGATCATTCTTCAGCAGGACGATGGACTTGACCGCGGCTTCTCTTGCGAGCGCCCGGTATTCCGGCTTCAGGAAGGCCGTCTCCGGATCCTGTTCATCCATGTAATACGGGTTTTCGAATAATCCGAGGGCGAACTTGACACGAAGGATGTCCGCGACCGCGCGGTCCAGGGTTTCTTCGCTGACGGCGCCGCTCTCGACCAGCCCCTTCAGTTCTTCGATAAAGCACTCGGAGGTCATGTCCATATCCATACCTGCGTTCATCGCGAGGCGGGCGGCATCTCTGCGGTCCGCCGCCGCGCCGTGGGCAACCAGCTCCGCGACGGCGTTGGCGTCACTGATGGTCATGCCCTCGAACCCCCACTCACCCCGCAGGACCGCGGTCAGCAGGAAGGAATTGCAGGAACAGGGAACGCCGCTGATATCATTGAAGGCGGGCATCACCGTGAGCGCGCCGGTTTTTACGGACGCTTCATAAGAGGGCAGGTAGTCTTCCCTGAGGCGCTGCTCTGAGAGTTCGACGCGGTTATAGTCTCGTCCGCCCTCCGCGCCGCCGTAGGCGGCAAAGTGCTTGACACAGGCGGCGATGGCATCAGACGCGGAAGGATCCCCTGTCTGGTATCCGCGCACCTTGGCCTCGCCGTACAGGCTGTTCATCAGCGTATCTTCGCCCGCACCTTCACTGATGCGGCCCCAGCGTGCATCTTTCGCGACGTCTACCATCGGGGCAAAGGTCCATTTGACTCCGTCTGCGGCCGCCTCCTTCGCGGACATCCGTGCGGTCCGCTCCCACAGGGACGGCTCAAAAGCGCCGCTCTCCGCCAGCGGGATCGGTGTGATGGTCCGGTGTCCGTGAATAACGTCGCAGCCGATCAGCAGCGGAATACCGAGCCGCGTTTCCTCCACGGCGATCTGCTGGATACGATGAACCTGCTCCGCGCCGTTCACGCCGTTGAAGGAACCGATCCGTCCTGCGCGGATATCATCCTCCTTTAAGTCCATCTCGGCGGATGCCAGCATTTTGTCAAAATCGGCCTTGCTGAGCTTTCCGTCAAACATCATATTCAGCGCTTCTTCGAAGCTCATGTCGAAAGCGCCGACCAGGGACGGGCCGCACTGTCTCGTCTGACCGATCTTCTCCTCAAGCGTCATACGGGAGAGAAGATCCTGCACCCGCGCCTCAATCTCATCCGCTTTGGCTCTGCGGATCTGTTCCCGTCGGATGCGGTCCGGGTTGTAGACGATATTGCCGGGCATGCGGACATTCGGATCGTCAGAGAAGAAAGTTTCCTTCGCGATCAGACCTGCCCCCTTGCGGTTTCTGAAATCGAACGGGATGTCATCCGTGCGGCGGGCTTTGATATCCTCACAGACCTGAATGACATCGCGGATCATTTCCGGGTAACCTTCCCCGCTGCCGTGGGAGACCAGGATCCGGTCAAAGCGGCCGGAGAGTTTTTCATCCAGCGCTTTGAGGGATTCCTCGTACTCCTCGACGGAAGTGGAATAAGTATCAAACAGGAAAGTAAACGGGTTGCAGGCATCCCCGGTCAGGAGGATGCGCTCCTCCGGAAAGAGCATGACCATGGAGCCGGGTGTGTGTCCGGGGCAGGCATATACTTCGACCGTGATCCCGCCGAGGTCGAACCGGTCTCCTTCCTCCAGATCCCGGAACGATCCCGGATCCGGCGAAGGCTGCAGGTCCGACGCATCAGCCTGATAAGGCGGAACCAGTGTCTGCAGGCTTTCCTCGCGGAAGTCC
>JAFTFP010000024.1 GCA_017449485.1 Lachnospiraceae bacterium | reverse complement strand
TGATGCTGACAGCGAACCTCGGCTATAATCTGCGCAGAAAGCAGCGCCTCGTCGATCCCGCACTGGGCGGCGGAACCCTGCTGGATCTGGGCGTCTATCCACTGAATTTTGCTGCGATGTTCTTCGGGCATGAGATCTGTGAGGTCAGTGCGGCCTGTACGTATACCAAGGAACATCTGGACGAGCAGGAGAGCATTACCTTAAAGTACTGGAGCGGCAGAATGGCGGTGCTGACCGCATCAATGGCGGGAATCTCGGATCGGAAGGGAATCATCACCTGCACCAAGGGCCACATGATCGTTGAGAACATCAATAATTATGAGAGCGTGACGGTCTACGATCTCGACAACAAGCAGATCGCGCATCACAAGAGACCGAAGCAGCACACCGGATACGAATATGAGGTGGAAGCCTTTGCGAAGGCCCTGAAGCAGGGCGCTGTGGAGTGCGAGGAGATGCCCCGCAGCGAAACCATCGCGCTTCTGCAGCTGATGGATGAGATCCGCAGACAGTTCGGCGTGGTCTATCCCGGCGAGAGTGCACAGGCCCTTCCGGCAGCACCGGCCGTTACAGAACCCGCAGTGCCTGCATTGGAAGCAGCAGTCCCTGCAGCCCCTGTATTGGAGACGACAGCACCGGTTGTGACAGAGCCTGCGGCTCCTGCAGCAGTGGAAGCGGCAGCACCGGCCGCGGCGGAACCTGCCCCGGAGGCACCGGCAGAACCTGCGCCGGCCGCTGCATCTGAAGCAGTTCAGGAAGTCATTGAGCAGGCGGCGGATGCTGAGGCGGCGGCAGAGGAGAGCATCTTAGAGACTTCTGAGATCATGACGCAGGAGACGGAGCAGATGTCGGAAGCACAGCTCTGGGATTGATTATTACAGAAAAGAACGTATGACGCTGAATAAGAAGGTTGCAGTAGGTATGTCTGGCGGAGTGGATTCTTCCGTCACGGCATACCTTCTTCAACAACAGGGATATGAAGTGATCGGTGTGACGATGCAGGTGTGGCATGACGAAGAGGAATGCCGCAGGCTGGATCGTCTTGCAAGAGAGCGCGGAGAAACCGGAGAGCGGGATGAGCTCGCAGCCGCCGGAATCTGCGAGTATCTCGGCATCCCGCACTATACCGTCTATTACGATGATGTGTTCCGCCGCGAAGTGATCTCGAATTTTGTCGAAGAGTATCTGCGCGGACGGACCCCGAACCCATGCGTGCGCTGCAACCGCTATGTGAAGTGGGATATGCTGCTGAAAGCTGCACGGGAGCACGGCGCAGACTGGATCGCGACCGGTCATTACGGCCGGATTCTTCAGCTGCCGGGCGGGCGATATACTGTCAGCAATGCTGCTTCGGCGAAGAAGGATCAGACCTATGTGCTGTATCGTCTGACCCAGGAGCAGCTTTCCCATGCGCTGATGCCGCTGGGAGAATATGAGAAGACGGAGATTCGCAGAATCGCCGAAGAAGCCGGCATTCCCTCTGCAGCGCAGAAGGATTCCCAGGATGCCTGTTTTGCGGAAGACATAGAGGGCGGCTATGCAGCTTTCATTGAACAGGAGGCAGGAGGACGCGTTCCCCCGCCGGGACGATTCAGGACAGCGGATGGACAGGATCTGGGCGAACACCGGGGCATCACTCATTATACGGTGGGACAGAGAAAACATCTGGGAATTTCACTGGGACACCGCGCGGTGGTAACAGCCATTCTTCCGGAGACGAATGAGATCATCATCGGAAGGGATGAGGATGTTTATTCCAGGCGGCTGATCTGCCGCGACCTGGCCTTTATGGGCTTATCGGAGGAAGAGCTGCCCGTCGGCGCATCCAGAGAGGTGCTGGCCAGAATCCGCTACGGACACCCGGGAACCGGCGCGCTCATCACCCGGACAGGGGAGGACGAGCTGACCCTGGACTTTCATGAAAAAGTCCGGGCTGTGACACCCGGACAGTCCTGTGTTCTGTATGAAAACGGATATGTGCTTGGCGGAGGCATCATCGCCTAAAGCGGCAGCAGGAGAGGCTTTTTATTTTCGAATACACAGTAGTGGGTGAAACCGCAGGACAGCAGCATCTGTTCTGCGGTTTTGAAATGCTGAGCGATCTTTTCCGGCACGTGGGCATCGCTGCCGATGGTGACCAGCTCACCGCCCAGCTCCTTATAGCGGCGCACAATTACCGATGCAGGATTGCACTCCCGGCAGCCCTTGGCAAGGGGCGCAGTGTTTACCTCCAGCGCAATGCCATGCTCGACGAGAAGCCGGAGTATCTCGTCCACCACGTCCAGATAGTCGGCGGGGCGGTAGAGCGCATCGCGGCCGGCCTGGCCGTAGCGCACGATATAATCCAGGTGCCCGGCTGCCTGATAATTCTGAAAAGCCTTTACACAGGCGAGTGTCTCTTCAAAATAGCTGCGGAAAACTTCCGGATCCGTCCGCCCCTCGAAGACCTCCGGGTAGTAAGGATCCCGCCCGTCCAGGACGTGAACGGAACCGATGATGAAATCATAATCCGGGTGGGAGAGGACGTATTCCTGAAGCTCGCTGCCGATCTGCGGCTGAAGTCCCAGCTCCACACCGAAGCGCAGCTCAATCCGGCCGCAGTATTCGTCCCGCAGAGACAGGAACTCCGCCCGGTAGGCATCGTAGTCCAGGTCAAAGGTTCCGGGCACCAGCTCCGGGATGTTTTCATATGGGAAAACCGGATCATAATGCTCTGTAAAACACAGACGGGAGAGCCCCGCGGACAGTGCCGCCTCGATCTGGGCGCGCATCGGCGCATCGGAGTCTCCGGAGTGATGGGAGTGTACGTGAGAGTCGGCTTGAATCGCCATGGCAGCAGGATCCCTCCTTGTTTTTTCAGTCATATTTTGCCAAAAGATGACGCTGCGCACAGTATAGCATGATCTGTGCTGATTTTCATGGAAACAGGGTTGAATTTTCATTGCAGTATGCCCTATAATGAAAAAGCTGATAAAAACTTGACAATCAGATTGCCAGGTTGATGCATAAAAATCCACACGATATAGGAGGAGAAACAAAATGGCAGTAAAAGTAGCAATTAATGGTTTTGGCCGTATCGGTCGTCTGGCTTTCAGACAGATGTTTGGCGCAGAGGGATATGAAATCGTTGCAATCAACGATCTGACCACTCCTTCCATGCTTGCTCACCTTCTGAAGTATGATTCTTCCCAGGGCAGATATGTTGCCATCGGCGAAGAGGATCAGGTTACTGCTGATGATGAAGCTGGAACCATCACTGTAAAGGGCCAGACCATTAAGATTTACAAAGAGCCCGATGCAAACAATTGCCCTTGGGGTGAGATCGGCGTAGACGTAGTTCTGGAGTGCTCCGGTTTCTATACCAGCAAGGCTAAGGCTCAGGCTCACATCAATGCCGGCGCTAAGAAGGTTGTTATCTCTGCTCCTGCAGGCAACGATCTGCCGACCATCGTTTACAATGTTAACCACGAGACTCTGACCAAGGAAGATACCATCATTTCCGCAGCTTCCTGCACAACCAACTGCCTTGCACCGATGGCGAAGGCTCTGAACGACCTCTGCCCGATCGAGTCCGGCATTATGTGCACCATCCACGCTTACACCGGCGATCAGATGATCCTCGACGGCCCTCAGAGAAAGGGTGACAAGAGAAGAAGCCGCGCTGGCGCAGTCAACATCGTTCCCAACAGCACCGGTGCTGCTAAGGCAATCGGCCTGGTTATCCCGGAACTGAACGGCAAGCTCATCGGCGCAGCTCAGCGCGTTCCTACAC
>JAFTFP010000237.1 GCA_017449485.1 Lachnospiraceae bacterium | reverse complement strand
TGATCTTGAGTACAACAACATTCTCGTGGAAGCCTGTGCGAAAGCCGGAATCGCTGCCTTCACCGGAGATGGAACGAATCCGGAAGTCATGCGGGCAGCCTGTGCAGCCATCGCCAAGAATGAGGGCTACGGCGTTCCCACCGTCAAGCCCTGGGATGTGAATACGCTGCAGGAGAAGTTCGCACTGGTCAAGGACTCCGGCAGCTTCGCAATCGCAATGGATATCGATGCGGCCGGACTTCCGTTCCTGCAGAATCTGCAGCCGCCGGCAGGCTCCAAGACAGTAGAGGAACTCTCCGGCATCATTAAAGAAGCCGGCAAGCCCTTTATTGTCAAGGGCATCATGACGGTAGAAGGGGCGCTCGCGGCGAAGCAGGCTGGTGCATCCGCCATTGTCGTCAGTAACCACGGCGGACGCGTGCTCGATCAGTGCCCGGCCACCGCGGAGGTGCTGGAGGAAATTGCGGACGCAGTCGGCGATTCCATGATGATCCTCGTGGACGGCGGAATCCGCACCGGCGTCGATGTTTTTAAGGCACTGGCTCTGGGCGCAGATGCTGTCCTGGTTGCCCGTCCTTACGTCACCGCCGTTTACGGCGCTGCTGAGGAAGGCGTTCAGGTTCTGACCGACAAGCTCTCTGCAGAGCTCGCCGACGCGATGAAGATGTGCGGCGTCTCGAAGCTTTCCGATATCTCGAAGAAGCATCTGTTTGCGCCGAAGAGCAGTTTCTTCAGGATGTAAACGGTCCACTTCACCAAAGCATCAGGCCCCGGAATTCCGGGGCCTGTTTTTTTATGCTTATAGGGTTTTCGAATTCAGTCCGGGAATACAACGGCAACCTTGCCGCAGTTTCCGCTGGCCATGAGGGCATATGCCTCGCCGGCTTTCTCAAGCGGGAATTCATCGGTGATCAGCTCATCGGGGTGAATGCCCCATCTCACGAGATGCTCGACCAGATCTTCCATCTTCCACAGCGAGGTGACCCAGCTGCCGTAGATGGTCTTGGTGGTGTGCATGATATCCGGGCTCGGATTCAGTGTGACGCTGTGGCCCTCTCCGACGAAGGCGATCTTGCCGTAGTCTCTTGTGCCGCGCACTGCGGTCTGACGTCCCTGATCCGCCGCGGAGCAGTCAATGGCCTTCTCGCAGCCGTGTCCGCCGGTGACGGCGAAGATGTCCTCCACCACATGATCGCTCGGCTTGAAGACGTAGTCCACCAGGCCGTGATCCTTGGCAAACTGGATCCGGTAGTCATTCATCTCAACACCGATCAGCTTTTCTGCGCCCATCGCTTTGGCCAGCATGAGGGTGGCAAGGCCGACCGGTCCCAGGCCGACAACCAGCACGGCGTCATCGCCGCTGATTCCAATCTTTTCCAGTGCTTCATAAGCCGTGCCGAAGCCGCAGGCCACCTGGGCGCCGTCCTTGTAGGAGAGCTCATCCGGCAGCGGAACCAGGTCCTTCTCATCGCAGAGAATGTACGGTGCCATGCCGCCGCTGCGCTGCCAGCCATAGGCCGCGCGGTGCGGGCTCTTACAGGAAATGTAGTTGCCCTTCCGGCAGTCATAGCACACGCCGCAGCCGGAAATATGATAGACAATGACCCGGTCACCCTTCTTGAAGCGCTTCAGGCCCTCTCCCACCTCAACAATCTGACCGCAGGGTTCGTGGCCTGCAATCATCCCGGGGATGTAGCCCTCCGGGCCTTTTCCCAGGTGCTCCCGGTAGATGCAGCGGATATCGGATCCGCAGATCGTCGCCGCCTTGGTCTTGATCAGCACCTGCCCGTAGCCGGGTGTCGGAACGTCAAACTCTTTCAGCTCTACTGTGCTGTTTCCGGGCAGAATCGCCCCCATCATCTTTACTGCCATAACTCCTCCTTTTTACATAACCAGCTTTCCTTCAATTCCGTCAAAGTCCACGGTCTTCACCGTTCCGTCGCGGAAAACCAGCTTCACCGGCCCGTAGCCGCCGCAGGCTTCCGGATCTGTGTACTCAATGCCCGTAAGAGGGAACAGCTCCTCTTCCGTGAAGTCCTCGAGACTGTTCTTCGTCAGAACCTGGGAGATCAGGAAGTATTTCTCATAGGCATAGACCCTGCTGCGGCTGGTTTCCGCATAGACCAGAATCGAGTTCTCCGAGTCCGGATTGACGTCTTTCTGGTGCAGAATCTTCAGCTCATTCCAGCCGTCGAAGATCGTCATGGCCAGCTGAATCGGTCTGCCGGTGTGATCACTGCCCTTCAGGATGACTGCGCGGAAATCTCCGCACTGCTTTTCTTCCATTTCTGTGCCGTTGTCCGGGAAGCCATAGGCGCCCAGCGTCAGCCGCAGCGGTCCTCTGCAGGTGCGCAGCTTGTCCGCCCGGATCAGACCATAAGGCACTGCGATATCCGCCAGATTCATGGCGGTCAGCCAGCAGGCTTCCGTCTCCGCGTCATAGGAGAAGAACTGGCGCCGGTACACCACCTCGTCCCGCATGCCGCTCCAGAACGTGGCATTGCAGCGGTGCGTCGTGCCGGTGGGCGTATCGATCATCACGTACTGCTGGGACTCCACCTCCTCAGACGAAGCGGATTCCCAGGGGAATTTCGTATTGAAAGCGAGCTTGGAATAATTCCACATGGTGTGCCGGTCGTTCTTCGGCGCCAGAACCTTGCCGGTCCGCAGCTCCGTGATGCCATTGGCACCGTGGTTGGTCATGCACAGACCCGGGCCGTCCAGTGTTGTGATCACGGACTCCTTTTCCCCGATTTCTTCCCAGATTCCGTTCTGCTCCTTCGCTGTCCAGAAGGGATGATTCTCCGGCAGTGTCAGGCAGGAAAAGGCCTTGCCCATCCAGTACGGAGATTCCGCGCAGGAATAGCCCTGCACCAGCGGCAGGAAGGGCCTGTAGAAGCCCAGTGTCGGCACGCCTTCGTACAGGAAATCATCGCGGGTCAGGAACTGCAGCAGCGAACCGGAGGCGATGCGCCTTGCCAGTCCCGGATCCGCCGTCGGGTTCTTCAGCATGAAGTTGCCGGCAATCGGGCTGGTCGCCGCAAACCGGTAGATTCCGCTGCGTCCCCACATGTTGGTAAAGCCGTCGCGGTCAAACCACTTCGTATAGGTCTTCATCAGCTCATTCGAGTTCTCCTCGAAGCGCTGTGCCAGGTAAGGCTCGTTCTCATAGCCGTACCAGTTGTTCCAGATCGGCGTGTAGAGGTTGAAGGCCCAGCAGGAATAATAGTCAAAGCCCCTGCCGTCCCGGTACCAGCCGTCGCCCGAATAATACCCCAGAATCGCCTGGGCGTGATCGCGCATGATATCGCGGTCAATCTCATATCCGTTCTTCCACAGGAAGGCATAGTCCAGCATATTGAACAGGCGCCAGTTCTGCGGAACCGTCGGGTTCCCGGCGTAGTCTGAAAGGAACGCGGCGATCCGGTCCTTCTCCTCTTTCGTATAGGTATCCCAGATCTGCTCATGGCACATTTCCAGGCAGATCACCAGCGCACAGGTCTCCACCGTCTGCTGATAGGTTGCGAAAGGATCCCCCGCGCCGAACTGGGCCTGCATTTCTGTGTAGGTCCGCACATAGTTCGGGTCCCCCGGCGTCACCGCCCGCAGAATCTGTGCCTTGTAATAGTCCCGTAGCAGATAGCCGCAGATCGTCAGATCCGGCTCAATGGCCATCAGCGGTCCCGCGATGAACAGCGTTCTTGTCAGGCCCTCAAAATACTCCGCCTGCACCTTCCAGGCGGGCGTATTCTTGTTGGGATAAGTGATCTCGTCCTCATAGCGCGGCAGCACGACCGGATCATCAAAATGCCGGATGCTCCTGAAGGCATTCTCCAGCAGATACTTGCCGGCCTCAATCCAGGTCTGCCGGGTCGCACCGGTGTAGGGACTTAATGTAAAGTCCAGTGTTTTCGGTTCAAATTTCATGCAGTTTCTCCTTCTGATGTCCTGGAAATCTCTCAGTCCTCAAAATAGTTGCCGCAGGAATGATACAGCTCCTTTACCACCTCATCGGACAGCTTCGGCCGCCGGTATTCGTCCACCACGCCCTTGTTGTTCATGGTGCGCGGTCTGGAGGCAAACCACTCGAAGCTGATGCGGCAGTCGCAGAACTGCCAGATAAAAATACCGCTGCAGCCCTCTTTGCCCAGAACTGCCTTGATCTGGTGCGAGAGCGCCTCTGCCTGATATTCCTCGGACCACTTGCAGTGAGTAGGCGTGCGATAGCCGTAGATCGCGCCCGCGCCGATTTCCGTGATCAGGAACGGCTTGCCGGCTCCCTCACTCTCTTCCTGCACCCAGTTATAGTTCTCATCGAGCCACTCCTGCGTTGTCTTGTCCACATACCACTCAGGATAGAGATTGTAGGAAACAATGTCCGGAAGCCCGAGGCAGATGTCTGTCATGAACTTGCAGCTGGCCGAGGACCGCGGTCTGGACGGATCCAGCTTCCGGATCAGCTCATACTGCTTTTTATAGCACTCGTATCCATACTCGGTCTCGCTGGCGCACTCGTTCAGAATACCCCAGATCAGAATGCACGGGTGGTTGATATGCGCCCGGATCATCTCCTCGATGCACCGCTCAGCCTGCGGTTCAAAATTCGGATTGCGCATATGTTCTTCGGTCAGGCCGCGTGCATGGTTCTCCTCCCAGACCAGCACGCCCTGCTCATCGCACAGATCCAGGAAAAGCTGATCGTTGGGATAGTGAGTGCATCGCACGGCGTTGCCGCCCAGATCCCGGATGATCTCCAGATCCTGCTGGATCGCCTGAATCGGCAGTGCACAGCAGTACATCGGGTGATCCTCATGACGGCAGAAGCCCTTGATGCGCAGCTTCTTTCCGTTCAGAAGCAGGTCTCTGCCCTTTACTTCAAAGGTCCGGAAGCCGATCCGCTCAATCAGATCATCCACCGCTGTATCTTCCTGCCAGAGCGTCGCAGCGATCTCATACAGCGCAGGATTCTCAGGGCTCCAGATCTCCGGCGTAAGGCCATCGATTCTTGCCTGTGCTTCTGTGCTCTCTCCTGCCGGTATATTGACCATCAGACAGCAGGACGCGGCGAGATTCCGGGCTTCGATGCGGATCTGGCCTTTAAAAGGCTGGTCTGAAAGATTGACAACCTTCGTTGACAGCTTGATGGCCCAGCTGCCGTCCTGTGCCTTTTCCGGTACGCAGTGGAGCCAGGAAATAAAGACATCCTCAAGATATTCGAGCTGGACGCCGCGGGAGATGCCGCCGTAGGACATATAATCATTCGGGATGTG
>JAFTFP010000236.1 GCA_017449485.1 Lachnospiraceae bacterium | reverse complement strand
CGGGAGCTTCGCGAGCACCGGCAGGTTCTCCCTCTTGGCGACCTCGTCAATTCCGCTCTCGCCGAAAGGATAGATCTTCTCGCCGCAGTGCGGGCAGGGCAGCCAGCTCATGTTCTCGATCAGGCCGAGAATCGGAATGTTCATCATGCGGGCCATGTTGACAGCCTTCTGTACAATCATCTCCACCAGCTCCTGCGGTGTGGCGACAATGATGATGCCGTCCAGCGGGAATGCCTGGTAAAGGGTCAGCGGAATATCGCCGGTTCCCGGGGGCATGTCGACGAACATGTAATCCACGTCGCCCCAGACCACGTCGGTCCAGAACTGGCGCATGGCACCCGTGATCACAGGGCTTCTCCAGACCACCGGCTGCTCCTCCTTCTCCATCAGCAGGTTCATGGACATCACCTTGATGCCCGTCGCGGACTGCGCCGGATACAGATACTGCGCATCGGCGCGCACATCCGCGGGACCCAGCCCGAACATTCTGGGAATGCTGGGGCCGGTGATATCCGCATCCAAGATCGCCGTGCGGTATCCCTTCTTCATGCAATGCAGCGCGCACAGCGCCGAGACGGAGGACTTGCCGACGCCGCCCTTGCCGGAGATGACTGCGATCAGCTTCTTCACATGCGTCCCCGGATTGTTCTCGATCATTTCATTTGCCGGTTTGGAAGGATGCTTCGCCTTCGGCGGATCCATATGCTTATGTCCGAAATTGTCATCCTGTGGTGTCTGGTTTTCTGCCATCGAATTTCTACCTGCCTTTCCTGTATTACCTGTGTAATGAATCTATAAATTCTAATTACCTGCCTAATTCTGTCTGCGCCCTGACATGTTTTCTGTCCGCCGCTTACCGGAGGATCAGGCCGACCGGACAGTGATCCGATCCCATCACATCCGTATAGATCACCGCGTCCTCCAGACGCTCCTTCAGCGACTCGGATGCCACGAAATAATCGATGCGCCACCCCGCGTTGTTTTCTCTCGCCCGGAAGCGGTACGACCACCAGGAGTAGATCTGCTCTCTGTCCGGATAAAAATACCGGAAGGTATCAATGAGACCGCTGGAGAGCACCGTCTCCATCTTGCCCCGCTCCTCGTCCGTAAAGCCGGCGTGTCCCCGGTTGGACTTCGGATTCTTCAGATCGATCTCCCGATGCGCCACATTCAGATCGCCGCAGTAAATCACCGGTTTGGTCTTTTCCAGGTTCTTGATATAGGCCAGGAATGCGTCCTCCCAGGTCATCCGGTACGCAAGACGCGAGAGATCCTCCTTGGCGTTGGGCACATAGACTGTCACCAGATAATAATCCGGATATTCCGCCGTGATCACCCGGCCCTCATGATCATGCTCCTCGATCCCGATGCCGTAGGTGACAGACAGCGGCTCCTCCTTCGTGAAGATCGCCGTCCCCGAATAACCCTTCTTCTCGGCGCAGTTCCAGTACTCATGATAGTCCGGCAGATCCATCGTGATCTGTCCCTGCTGCAGCTTGGTCTCCTGCAGGCAGATCACATCCGGGTTTTCAGCGTTCATGAAATCGTAGAAACAGCCTTTGCCGACACAGGCGCGCAGCCCGTTCACATTCCAGGATATCAGTTTTTTCATTTGAATAATCTCCCGTGCAATCACTGTTAAAATCTTATATACTATACCACAGACAAGCCCACGGATCATCCATCATTCCTGCTTCGCACCGCGTGATGCCTCATGGCAGCGGCGCTGTTTCGGCGGGGTCAGCCGATGATCCACTAAAACTCGAAAGGACTCTTATGGAAGATATTAATATCGCATTGCTCATTGACGCGGACAACATCAGCGCCAAATATATCTCACTGATTCTCAGTGAACTGTCAAAATATGGCAAGATCACAGTGCGCCGGATGTACGGCGACTGGTCCCAGGACCGCCTCCACAGCTGGATGAAGCAGTCCTCCCGCTATTCTCTCACGCCCGTGATGCAGCCCAACAACACGCCCGGAAAGAATGCGTCCGACATCGGTCTAATCATCGACGCCATGGACATTCTCTACACCGGTGAAGTGCAGGGCTTCTGCATCGTCTCCAGCGACGGAGACTTCAACAAGCTCGCAACAAGACTGCGCGAGGCCGGCAAGGTGGTCATCGGCATGGGCGAGAAGAAAACGCCTCAGTCCTTCCGTGTCTCCTGTGAGCGTTTCATCTTCCTGGATGTCATCGACAACTCCAGCACGGAAGAAGAGGAAGAATCCACTTCCGGCAAGAAGAAGGCCGACGCATCTGCCCAGCAGAGCAGCGCTTCCAAGAAGAAGGATAAGAACGCGAAAAAGAAAAAGGCGGACGCACCCGCATCCGCTCCGGAGCCGGCGCCGGTCTCAGATTCCGATGATGACCTGGACTCTGAGGACTTTACCAGCAAGGAAGATATTGAAAACGCGATCATCAAGATGATCACTGACAACAGCGCCGAGGGCCGTGAGACCGGCCTGGGCGAGATCGGCTCCCGTCTGGTCACGATCTTCCCGGATTTTGATATCCGCAACTACCACTACTCCAAGCTGTCCGAGTATCTGAAGGATTTTGACTCGCTGCAGGTCGTCAACCGCGACAACTCGGTCTACGTCTCCTTAAAGACCACCGGCGACAGCGAGATCGAGACGCAGATTCAGCGCATCTTCGCGCGTCACCAGACCGATGAACTGGACATCAACGACCTGAAGGCCGAGCTGGAGGAAATGAATCCGAATCTCGGCGCGAGCATCCGCAAGAGCGGTGTGACCCGCTTCTCCGTTTATCTCAACCGGGAGATTCACTCCGTCGAGGTCAACGGCAGCCGCGTCACGCTCCTGCACACCTGAGCAGTACTGTTATTTCAAAAGCTGTCCCCATGCCGGCGTGCGTCCTCACCTGGATGCCGCCGCCCATGCGGCGCACCAGTTCCTTGCTGATCGCCAGATCCCCTGTGGGATTATCAAAGATGGTCAGCAGATCCTCTTCCGCAATGCCGTCTCCGGTGTCCTCCACCGTGAAATGCGCGTAGACCTTGTCCCGCACCGGCGCATCTGCGCTGCAGGAAAGCGTGACCGTCCCGCCTTCAAAGGTGTTCTCCACTGCATTTTCCAGAATATTCAGCAGCACCAGCTGGAGCTTGGCCTTGTCGCCGACAAAGCGCTCCGGCATATGCGGTGCTTTTTTGTAATTGAAAATCTGCCCCCGCGCGCGGCATTTTGCCTTGGTCAGGCGCCGCACGGTCGCCATGCAGGAATCCAGAGAGAATTCCTCGCTGCGAAGTCCGCTGTGGCTGTAGGCCGCCTCGCCGATGGCTGCCACGTCGTCCAGCATCGCCTGCAGATCCAGCGAATTGCCCACGACGCCGCGGACGCCCGCCATCATTCTCTGCATGGTCTTGGTCCGGGCCTTGCGGTCCACCTCAGATTCCGCCTTCAGCTGATCGATTGCCGCCTGCTCGCGCTTTCTCTCCTCGCTGCGGATCGCTTCCAGACGCTTGTTCTCATTGTCGCGGGCTTCCACCGCCATCTGGGTCTCCTGCAGCCGGACCTTGGTCTTGCGCAGCTCCTCGTCGAACTCCTTTTCCTTCTGGTCAAAATCCTTCTGCATCAGCTCGATCTTCTCGTCGTAGCTGCGGCAGAGGGAATCCGTATAGCTCTGTGCTTCCTGCTTCAGCGCTTCTTCGCGGGCCAGTGCCTGCTGCTGCAGGGCCTGTTCGCGTTCCTGTGCTGTCTGTGTGACCTGGGCAATTTCCGCTGCTGCCGCCCGCGCGGACTGCTCGCCCGCTTCCCGCAGCGTCTGGACATCCTGCATCAGGCCGCGGATGGTCTGTGCCTGCTCCTCTGCCGCGTCGCGAAGCTTCCGGATCACTTCATCCGCCCGGTCCGCCTGCTCCTTCAGGGCGCGGTCCGATTCCTCGCGCAGCCGCTCTGACTCCTGTGTCTGCGCCTCGTACTCCGCTTTGGTCTGTGCCAGCTGATCCTTCAGTCCCTGAAGTTCCTGCTCCATCCGGGCCTTGGTCTGCTGATGCTGACCGGATACATGCAGCGCCGCAATGACCTGTGACGAGAGGCCGTTCTTGTAGATCGACATCATGCAGCGCAGGTAAATACTGTTTTCTACCTCGCGCGGAATCAGGTTCAGCTCATAGGTGATATTATTGACCGGTCCTGTGGTCACCGCGCGCTTGATCGAAATAATATCGACCTTGTGGGGCTCCGGATTTCTGCCGATCGTATCGGAAATGTATTTCTCTATTTCCTTGTGCGTCATGAAATGATGGATCGTGGTCGGTGTGACCCAGATCACGTCTTCTCCGAAGTACGCCGCACTCTTTTCGACGTTTCGCTGTCTGTAGAAATCTTCGAGAAATTCCTTGCCGAAATCAATTGGTGTCTGCACTTGCCTCACCCCTTTTTTACTTGTGATATGTCCGGCCGCTCTGTATCATAAATCCCCGGTAAATCTGTTCCAGTACCAGCATCCGGGTCATCAGGTGCGTAAAGGTCAGATCGGAAAGCTTCCATCTGAAATCCGCCCGCTGAACCAGTGCAGGAGACGGACCGAGAGACCCGGCGATCACGAAGACCAGATTGCCTCTTGTTTCATTCCATCCCGCGAGCTTTTCCGCAAAAGCTTCCGAATCCATCTGCTTCCCGCGCAGGTCCAGCAATACGCAGAAGTCCGAGGCACCGATTCTGGCGAGGGCCCGCTCGCCCTCCTTCTCCTTCACCTGCTCCTCTTCCTTCTCCCTGCCCGGATGCGGATTCGGCTCATCCTTTACTTCCAGCACCTGAATCCGGCAAAAGGCAGAGAGCCTTTTCAGGTACTCTGCCTCTATTTTCCGGAAAGAATCATCTTTATTGGATCCGATTGCCAGCACGGTGATCATAGGTGCCTCCGATCCGGCGAATACTGCTTATTTGCCCTCGTAGGAAATGGCGGAAAACAGCGGGCAGGGACTGATGAATTCGCGGCCCTTCAGACCCTTGAGCTCCATCATGACCACGACGCCGGCAGCCTGTGCACCGAGCTGCTCCACCAGATTGATCATCGCCTTGGTCGTTCCGCCGGTTGCGATCAGATCATCAACGATCAGGACCTTCTGGCCGGGAAGAATGTCATCCTTGTGGATTTCCATGGTTGCCTTGCCGTACTCCAGATCGTAGTCGACACTGACGGTCTCGCGGGGGAGCTTGCCCTTCTTGCGGATCAGCACCAGCGGCTTGTGCATGTTGTAGGCGATCGCCGCGCTGAAGCAGAAGCCGCGCGCCTCCGCGCCGACCACTACGTCAAAGTCCAGATCCTTCACCAGATCCTGCATGGTATCAATCGCCAGCTTCAGGCCGTCCGCATCCTTCATCACGGTGGTGATATCCCGGAACATGACGCCGGGCTCCGGGAAATCCGGAATCGTCAGTACATAATCCTTTAATTCTTTCATGGTTGTCCTTTCTGTCGCTTACTCCGCTTTCCACAGTCCGTGCAGATTGCAGTACTCATAGACTGCCTCAACCTGCTCACCCTCTGTCAGGCCAAAGACTGCCTTCGGCTCGTCCTGGGGCGTCAGATTCTTTCTCTGAATGCCCTGATTGGTCTGAATCTGAATCCACTGAATATAGTGTGCGTCCATCATCGGATGAGCCACCTCTCCGACCTGCACCTTCACCAGATTTCCTTCCACGGTAAAGACCGGTACATGCTTCTCATGCGCGCCGTCACTGGTCCCCGGGATCAGCTCCTCCATGGGCTCGCCGCAGCACTTCGTCGGGCAGGCGCTGCCCTTGATCATCTGGACGATTTTGCCGCATCCCTTACAAATATAGAATTTCTGTTCCATCGCACCCTCCTTGCAGTGACCTGTAAGTCCCCTGCCTGTTTATCTTACCATATCCCGATTATTTCTGCCCGTAATAGGCTCCGGCGCCGTGCTTTCTGTAATAGTGCTTGTCCTGCAGCTCCTGCGGGGCCGGCTGAACCGTCGGCTGAATGGACTCGGTCCACATCGCCATCTTCGCGACTTCCTCGAGGACCACTGCACCGTGTACTGCCTCGATTGCATCCTTGCCCCAGCAGAACGGGCCATGGTTCTTGCACAGCACCGCCGGCACAGCCTCATAGTCCTTGCCGAGCCGTTGGAATTCATTGACGATCAGGTGGCCGGTGTTCTCCTCATAGGCTTCCTCGATCTCCTCCTGGTTCAGGCAGCGAAGGCACGGAATCGCCCCGTAGAAATAATCCGCAT
>JAFTFP010000235.1 GCA_017449485.1 Lachnospiraceae bacterium | reverse complement strand
GAAGGAGAATGGCATTGAGGTGATCCTGGATGTCGTATTCAACCACACTGCAGAGGGCAATGAAGATGGTTCTGTGATTTCCTTCAAGGGAATGGACAACAATGTTTTCTATATGCTCGCGCCGGACGGATCTTATTATAATTTCAGCGGCTGCGGCAATACCATGAACTGTAATCACCCGACTGTACAGCAGTTTATTGTGGACTGTCTGGAGTACTGGGTCAGTGAATATCACGTGGATGGTTTCCGCTTTGATCTGGCCAGCATCCTGGGACGAGATGAGAACGGCGCCCCGATGGAGCATCCGCCGCTGCTGCAGCGTCTGGCAGAGGACCCGCTGCTCAGAGATACCAAGCTGATTGCAGAAGCCTGGGACGCAGGCGGTCTGTATCAGGTCGGCACATTTCCTGCCTACAACAGGTGGGCTGAGTGGAATGGTAAATATCGCGATGAGCTGCGGGATTTTCTGAAAGGGAACTTCTGGAATGCGCCGGAGACGGCAGCCCGGATTACCGGCTCAACGGATATGTACTATGGGATGTACAAGGGGTATGCTTCCTCCATCAATTTCCTGACCTGTCATGACGGCTTCACACTGTACGATCTCTACAGTTACAACGAGAAGCATAATGAGGCCAACGGATGGAACAACACGGATGGAGCCAATGACAACCGCAGCTGGAATTGCGGAGAAGAGGGAGAGACTGAGAACCCGAAGATCCGTGCCCTTCGTTTCCAGATGATGCGCAATGCGATCACGACACTGATGTGCAGCCGTGGAACACCGATGATTCTCGCAGGAGATGAATTTGGCAACACACAGTTCGGCAATAACAACAGCTATTGCCAGGACAATGAAATATCGTGGCTTGACTGGAGCCTTCTGGACCGCAACCGGCTTTTCTTTGAGTTCTATAAGAATGTGATCCGTTTCCGCAGAAATCATCCGTCAATCCGCAGAAAACTGGCAGCTGCGAAGTGCGGCCTCCTGGACTGCATGATCAGCGGCGTAGATCCGGATGATCATCTGATTACGCAGAACAACCGCACGCTGTGTGTACTCTACGCGGGATATGATCAGGACAGGGATCAGGACGACGTTGTCTATTTCACCATCAACTCGTTCTGGGAGCCGCAGATCATCCGTCTGCCGGCGCTGCCGGCAGGATATGGCTGGGGAATAGCGATTGATACAGCGGATCGGGATGGACATTATTATCATGAGGCACCGCTGTTTCTTGGAACGCCTTATTACGAACTGATGGGTCGTTCTGTTGCAGCCTTCACGATGGTCAAACTGCCTAAATGAGTGTGCGAAAGGAGCACTGAGCATGCAGAGTATTAAAATTCTGGTTGCCGACGATGAGAGCCGGATGCGGAAACTGATTCACGACTTTCTGATGAAAGAAGGTTATGAAGTGCTGGAAGCAGAGGACGGCGATCAGGCGCTGGATCTGTTTTATCAGGAGCGGGAGATTGCACTGGTTATCCTGGATGTGATGATGCCTGGAACAGACGGCTGGACTGTTCTGAAGGAAATCCGGAAGGAATCATCTGTTCCTGTGATTATGCTTACAGCGAAATCAGAAGAAGAGGACGAGCTGATGGGCTTTGATCTGGGGGCGGATGAGTATGTGAAAAAGCCGTTTTCCATCAAGGCACTCGGCGCGAGAGTGCGCGCTATTATTCAGAGAACCAATCCTTCCGCCGCGCTGGAACGTCTGGAAGAGGGAAGTATTGTTCTGGATAAATCGGCACATGAGGTTCGGATTGACGGAAAACCTGTTGATCTGTCTTTTAAGGAATTCGAACTGCTTCAGTATTTCATGGAGAATAAGGGCATTGCACTGTCGCGGGAGAAGATCCTGAATAATGTCTGGAATTATGACTATTATGGAGACGCAAGGACCATCGACACCCATGTAAAGAAGCTGCGCGCCAAAATGGGCGAAGCGGGCAGTATGATTCAGACTGTGTGGGGATACGGCTATAAATTTGAAGCCTGAGGTTTTACATCTGTAAGACTGAAACCTGAAGTATTTGGAGCCTATAAGAGCATAGAAAAACGGGAGACCTTGCGGCCTCCCGTTTTTTATGAATCTGTGTTAGAAATCTGATTTCTTTCTGTCAGGAATCAGTTGCCGGAGAGCTGGCTCTGAACAGTATCGGAGAGCTGCTTAGCGGACTCCTGAAGAGAAAGGATTGCATCATTCAGGACGCTGTAGTCGATCTCGGAAACAGACTTCGCAGTGCTGTTTGCTGCCTGGCTGACTGCATCAACCGTTCCGTTGATGTTGCTGACGATGGTTGTCATCTCACCTGCAGTGCTCTGAAGATCTGTGATGGTGGAGTTCAGGCCATCGATATCCAGGCTTGCGACCTGATCCATGGTCTTGGTTACCTGCTTGGAGGTATCGTCGACCACAACGGAGACATCCTTTACAGTGCTGTCAACTGTGCGGATTGCGGAGTCTGCGGTGAGAACTGCAGAATCAACATTCTTGACTACGCCGTTGACATTGTTAACAACTGTTCCGACTTCGCCGATGATGCTGTTGGTGCTCTGT
>JAFTFP010000234.1 GCA_017449485.1 Lachnospiraceae bacterium | reverse complement strand
TGCAATTCTGACCCCATAAATGTAAGAACATCTTGGCGTTCTGCATGAACCAGATTAACCGCAAGGAGGAAAATGATGAGCAGAGCACTACCCGAATGGCTGAAGACAGCCGTGTTTTACGAGATTTATCCGCAGTCCTTCTATGATTCCAACGGCGACGGCATCGGAGATTTCCAGGGCATCATCGAGAAGCTGGATTATATCCGGAGTCTCGGCTGCAATGCGCTGTGGATCAATCCATGTTTTGACTCTCCGTTCAAAGACGCGGGCTATGACGTGCGTGACTACAAGAAAGTCGCTGCGCGTTACGGCACCAATGAGGATCTGTACAGACTTTTCGATGAGGCGCACGCCCGGGGCATCCGCGTTCTGCTGGATCTGGTGCCCGGCCACACCTCGGAGGAGCACGCGTGGTTCCAGGAGAGCGGAAAAGCCGAGCCCAATGAATATTCCGGGCGGTATATCTGGACGGATTACTGGATCCGCGGTATCGCGGGCTATCCCTACATCGGCGGCGAGTGCGAGCGCAACGGCGTCTACATGCTGAACTTCTTCAAGTGCCAGCCGGCACTGAACTACGGTTTCCTGAATCCCACGGAGAACTGGCAGGACGGGATGGAAGACGAAGGCCCCCTCGCGACCCGCGAAGCCATCAAGGATATCATGCGGTTCTGGCTCTCTCACGGGTGCGACGGCTTCCGTGTGGACATGGCAGCCTCCCTCGTCAAGAACGATGACGAGGCAAAATCCGGCACGTGCAAGGTGTGGCGTGATCTGCTGACCGTGCTGGAGGATTATCCGGAGGCGGCGATGGTGGCGGAGTGGAACGACCAGCCCAGAGCCATCTGCAGCGCCGGTTTTGACATGGATTTCTATCTGGACTGGCCGGGCAACGGCTACAACTCGCTGATGCGCGACTATGAGAGCAGACAGGACGGCGAGGATCACAGCTACTTCCGGAAGGACGGCAGAGGCGATATCGGACGGTTCCTTGCGGACTATCTGCCAAAATATGAAGCCGCCCGGGGCAAGGGCTACGTAAGCATGCTGACTTGCAACCACGACACACCGCGTCCGTCCTATAAGCTGGACACGCGGGAACTGAAGCTGGCCTATGCGTTTCTGCTGACCATGCCCGGCGTGCCGTTTATCTACTACGGTGACGAGATCGGCATGCGGTATCTCGCTGAGCTGCCCACGAAGGAAGGCGGATACACCAGGACCGGCAGCAGGACGCCGATGCAGTGGGAAAACAGCCGGAATCTCGGCTTCTCCGAAGGCCTGCCCATGGATCTCTACCTGTCTGTCGATGCCGCAGAAGATGCTCCCACCGTGGAGGCACAGGAGCAGGATCCCGAATCCCTGCTGAACCTGGTGCGGCGCGCCAATGCACTGCGTGCACAGGAAGAAGACCTGCAGGCAGATGCCCCCTTCGAAGTGCTGTATGACGAGGACGGCGGAAGACCGTTCGTGTACCGCCGGGGCCAGATTGTGATTGCCGTGAATCCGGACGGAAAGGAAGCCAGTGTGCCGCTGGCAAAGCTGGCAGAAAAACTGGGAACAGCCGATGCCTTCGAGGCGAGCCGGATTTTGCTTCAGATCGGAGAAGGCGGCGTGGAAGACGGGCAGCTTAAGGCCGGTGCACAGAGCTTTACGGTTTACAGAATGTAGAGCCTCCGGGAAAATTCGAAGGCCTGCGGGACACCGTCCGCATCGTTTTTTTGTGCGGAATCACGCAAGAACAGGGCCTTCGGACGTTAAATTTCTAAGGAATTTTCTAAAGATATTCTGCGGCGGATTTGGTATGATGAGACTGCTGAAATGATTTTAAGCAGTTGAGACAGTTGCGCCAGGCCATTTTAAATGCGCAGGTACACAGGGTCGGCCGCCGCATCAGGTGAAACCGGCTGATTGAAAGAATTCAGGAGGAGACAGCATGATTTATGACAGAAGACCTGATTCCATGGAGCGGATCACCACTCCGGAACTGGCAGATGCGTTTATCGAGGAACAGCTTGCAGCCCTTCGGGAGCAGATCGGAGACAAAAAGGTTCTGCTCGCGCTTTCAGGCGGCGTCGATTCCTCTGTTGTTGCAGCTATGCTGATTAAGGCAGTCGGCCAGCAGCTGGTCTGCGTGCATGTCAATCACGGCCTGCTCATAAAGGGTGAGACGGAGCAGGTGATTGAAGTTTTCCGGAATCAGATGAATGCCAATCTGATCTACGTCGATGCGACCGACCGGTTCCTGGACAAGCTCGCCGGTGTCTCCGACCCGGAGCAGAAGCGCCACATCATCGGCGAAGAGTTTATTGATGTTTTCGCGGAGGAAGCCAGAAAGCTCGACGGCGTTGAGTTCCTCGCACAGGGCACCATCTGGCCGGACATCCTCGAGAGCGAAGCCGGCATCAAGGCCCACCACAACGCAGGCGGCCTGCCGGAAGACATCGCTTCCCGTTTTGAGCTCGTTGAGCCTGTCAAAATTCTGTTTAAGGACGAGGTTCGTCTTGTCGGCAAGCAGCTCGGTCTGCCCGACGGCATGGTTTACCGCCAGCCCTTCCCGGGCCCGGGCCTCGGCGTGAGATGCCCCGGTGCCATCACAAGAGACCGCCTTGCAGCAGTCCGCGAGTCCGACGCTATCCTGCGCGAGGAATTTGCGAAGAACGGCCTGGAAGGCAAAGTCTGGCAGTACTTCACCGTCGTGCCGGACTTCAAGTCCACTGGTGTCAAGAATGGCAAGCGCACCTTTGACTGGCCCTGCATCATCCGTGCCATCAACACCACTGATGTCATGGAAGTGAGCGTCGAGCACCTGCCCGATGCACTCATTGACCACATCGTCAGCCGCATCCTTGCAGAAGTTCCCGGCATCAACCGCGTATTGTATGACTTCACTCCTAAGCCCCCGGCAACCGTGGAGTACGAATAAGAAAACGCCCAAAAAGAAGTCAGTATTTACGTGGCTTCCAAACAAATTCCGTTAAGTGCCGGCAACAGATTGGCAACATTTCTTTGATACGCATCGCGTAATCTCTCATTTATACGATCAAAAAACCTTACTGATCTTCAGAACAAAACTGGAGAATCGGTAAGGTTTTCTTTTTCTAATCTTCCC
>JAFTFP010000233.1 GCA_017449485.1 Lachnospiraceae bacterium | reverse complement strand
CGTCACCTGCGCCTCAGGCACCAGCAGTTCCTGCAGACGGCCGGTATTCTTGACGTGAACCCGCTCGATCGATCCGTCGATCAGCACTTCACAGACAAAACGATTGATCCGGCGTATAAACAGGCCGGCAACTGTATTCTCATATCGGATCATCCATCATTCTCCATGCATCTGCGCTGGATCAACGAGAGGCCTCTTTGTGTCGGTACCAGGCAAACATATACTGCTGATAGATTCCATTGTACGGTGAATATCGTTCGAAGGGATAGCCGTCCGGATACTGCTCTGAAAGAATACGCTTCATCCACACATCAATGGGAAAGGCGTCTATATGATGAAGGCCGAACAGAGAGACACAGTTTGCGACCTTGACCCCCACGCCGAGCAGCCCCGTCAGCGCCTGGATCGTAGTCTTTTCATCGGCCTGCGTCAGCTCTTCCAGATCGATGCTGCCCGCCAGGACTGCCTCCGCTGCCGCATGAATATATCTGCACCGATATCCCAGTTTGCAGTCCGAGAGCTCCTGCTCTGAAAGAGCCGCCACCGCAGCTGCATCGGGGAATCCATAGTACTCCAGTCCCCTGGAATCCAGCAGCTTTCTGCCGCAGGTCTGCGCGAGCAGCTCCACCGATCGGCGGATGGCCGGAATGTTCTTGTTCTGGGAAATGATAAACGTAATCAGCATCTCCCAGGGATCCTGGCGCAAAATACGGATGCCCTTCTCATGCTCCGCCGCCTGCCATAGAAAAGGATCCTGCCCGGGGTCGATCTGATCGCGAATGCGCTGATAGTTCTCCTGCAGGTCAAAGTAATCCCGCCAGAAGCCGTCAAAAGCTGCTTCTGTACAGTCAAGTTCATACTGATTTCCCTGCAGATCCGTGATATTCAGACATGCCTCCCCCGCTATAATCCTGTAGGAGCCGCTGCCTGTCTTATTCCAGCGGAAGCACTGACCGCTGTCCGCAATTCTGTCCAGATTGAAATCATCTGAGATTGAAACAATCACCTATGGTCCGTCCCTGTTATTTTCTGATGAACTTCTGCTCCGACTCCGGAACTTCCGCGCTGACAAAACGCTCGACGTGCATGTGCAGATCATACTTTTCTCTCATCGCAGCCAGCGTCTTCATCATCGGGGAGGCGTGGTGGGCATCAATGGCCGCCTGATCCCGCCAGCTGTCAATCAGCAGCACCGTCTCCGGATCATTCATCGGCACGAAATAATCATAGCGCAGATTCCCGTCCTCTTCGCGGATCGCCTGTGCCGTGCCGGAAGCTTCCATCTCTTCTGCAAACCTGCGCGCGCTGCCTTCTTTCCCTGTGTAGTAAAGGTTTACTGTGATTGCCATGTTGTCTCTCCCCTCTGTTCTCTGACCTTTTTCAGTGATTCCTGCAGATCTGTCAAAATCTGACACTCGCGATATATTCTGTATTTTCCGGAGTCTGAATCCCCGGATCACTGATCATAACCTCCGGCTGCCTGTTCTGCTCCTTCAGTCCCATGACAAAGTGACTAAGCGCGATCCCCACATCGATTTTCTGGAGGTCTCCTGTCGCCTCGCCGACGTACCCCTTGTCCTTCTTCTCATAAAAATGTGCCTGCCCGTCTCTGATCACGACCCGCCACGGCTGCTTATTCACAGCGGACGGGGCCCACCGGACCATCTCTATCAGATCGCCCAGCTCAGCCGCCTGCTGCCCGGAGAGCGGCTGGTCAAAGGAATCCTGGAAGAACAGCTTTTCCGCGGGCAGACGGTTGTCCGCGCCCACGCCCTTGCGCATCAGGGTTTCCTTGACGGATTTCTTTTTCGCCGGATACCCCAGCGGACTCATGCAGGGCATCATCTCACCTGCCTGAACCCCCGCAGCCTTTTCGAACAGTTCCCGCTTCATCGTCCCGCCGATCCAGGTCGTGCCGATGCCCATGGACCACGCAGTCAGAACCAATTGCTCGAGGGCATACCCGAACGCGACGTCTGCATACGGCTTCTTCTCTACAATGCCTGCAACATACATTTTTTCTCCTGTCAGCACCGGACTGGAAAGTCCGTTTTCCGCCGCATCAAGGAACACAAACCGCACAGGAATACCGAACGGATTCGTAATCGCTGCCGCTGTCTGCTCGAGTTTCTCTCTATCCTCCGATCTTAATGGATTCCCGTCAAAGCTTCTGACGCTTTTTCTTCCTCTGATCACATTCAACAGTTCAGTCACTTTTCACCCCTCCTCTTCCTGCAATTTTATTTTCTTATTCTCCTCTGCAGCGCCAATCCGGATAATCGTTGTGTTCATACCATACAGCCTGTAATACTTGATCTCCTTTGCCGCCGCGCAGATGATTTTCAATCCGACACCGGCGAAGGGATCGCTTTCATCACTCACCATTTTGGCCAGCGTATTCATATGGAAGCTGACGCCGTTGTCCCGCACCCGCATGATCAGATCATTATCTGCGAGCGTCACCCGGATTTCCGCGGTGGGATTGACCTTCTTTCTGCGGTTTTCATTTCCGTGCAGAATGATATTCGTCAGAATCTCCTCGATGCAGACCGAGGAGAAGAACGCAGTCCGTTTGTCAAAATGATGCCCCTTGCAGAACAGCCACACCTGTTCGCTGGCCAGTGCGCACTCCTCCAGCGTATCCACCGGATAGGCTATGATATTGCGGACGGGCGGATAAAAGGAGTCGTCCAGTCCCATAAAGTCACGCTCCCCAAGACGAAATCTGCCGATGCTGCCGGCATGCCGGATATAATAGACCACCAGCACGAAAATCTTGGATACCGGAAAAGCTGCAAACACACCGTACGCTCCGAATGGAACCGACAGGATAAAGGCAAAAGCCGTCAGGCTGACCATGTTGACTGCCATCTCCAGCAGCTGCGCGTCCTGCGTCTTGCCGATCGCCTGCAGATAGCTGACTCTGCTGTAAATCAGCGCATTGGGCAGAATACCGACAATCAGGCAGCGGATCGCGAACAGCAGCAGCGGATGGGCTCCGCTCCCCGGATCAATGAAGATCTCCGCAACAGGGTGTGTCAGCACCAGCAGCCCGCCCATAATCAGGGCCGAAGCAACGATAATATACTGATACCCCAGGTGGACAGCCCCTTCCATCTCCTCGCCGTTCTTCTCGCCGTAGGCGATTCCTGCCAGAATGCCGACTGCGCCGGCGATGCCGACCGCGACCACGTCGACAAAATCCATGATGGTTCCGTTGACCGTCATCACGGACATCGCCGCGTCGCCGCCGATCACAATGACCAGGATATTGAGCATCCAGACACGGATCATATTGGCGAAGGAATGCGCGGCCTGCGGCAGGCCGAGGCGAACGACCTCCAGTATGCGGTCACTGCTGACCCGGACCCGCTGCAGATTAATGAGGCGGTTCTTATCAGTAAAATGCGTCAGCAGAATGCACAGAGAAATGATGACAGACAGCGTGGAGCCAAGACCGATCCCGAAAAGGCCAAGCTGCCGGACAGCGACAACAAAGTCAAAGATAATGTTGGATACGCACCCTGCGATTGAGGCGGCCATAACCCGCCTGCTGCCATTATCCAGGATAATGACCGGGGTCAGAACGGACATGGCCACGAACGGGAATATTTCTCCGACGAGGCCGTACAGATACTGGGAAGTCAGTTCCAGCAGATCCGCCGCATTGCCTCTGGCGCCGAACAGAAAGGCTGTCTGCGGTACCAGCAGAAACAACAAAACGGTTACAGCCAGCAGCGTGACGCCGGCGAACATCAGCACCTCGCTGAGGCGTTTACTCACCTGCTCAATATGCCCGCGCCCCATCTCGTGGGAACAGATGGTCTGCAGTCCGGCGGCCAGACAGCTGGCCGGCACCCCCACAAGAAAGAAAAACGGTCCGGTAATACCGACCGCTGCAATCTCCCGCTCGCCCATGAAGACACAGACCACAATGGAGTCAACCGTGAGCGCAACAATCTGCGTCAGTTCCGTGAAGACCGCTGTGATGAACGCCAGCCAGAACATCTTCTTCTGCAGACTGTTCACATACACTTTCATAAACAGGTATCCCCTCCCTGAAAAAAATCTCTGCTTTATTATACCCTGTCAGAGCACAGAAAACAGAATAAATCTTTTCAGGAAGGGGACACATTCTTTTTAGCCGCGCCTGTGATCCGAAAGAATCAGCGCGGCAGCTGCTTACTCAGAGAATAAAGGATACCTTAAACCGCCTGGTAAAGGAAATGGATCGCGGAAACCTGTTCGTCTATTATCAGGTCACGCGCGGGACAGGATTGACGGAAAAGAAGTTGGAAACAAGGATCCTGAGCTTTACAACCGGCTTCGGGAGTACCTGCTGAACGAATTCTATACCGCGACTGCCTGAAAGAGCGTTACGACAGATATTTTCTCAGCGTCTGTCGTACCGCGCCGGGCCCTGCGGTTTCTTCGCAGAACATAGCTTCAATAATGCTGCCAATTCCGGCCTCATACAGATTCACGCCGAAAATACGCTCATTGGAGAGAATCTCCTTCAGCGCGCCCGCTCTGACAGCCTCCTCTGGAGCGCCGAACTTTATTCCGCTCAGCATCCTCTGCAGCTGCGGAATCATCGGATCGGGCGCCAGCTCCATGGGCCTGCCCTCATCATCCAATGCCAGCAGGTATCTCAGCCACCCCGCAATCGCCAGTGCAATCCCCTTCAGCGCGCAGGCGCTGCCATCCCGCTTCACATACGCCTTGATGGTTTCTCCGAACCGGATTCCGACCATCTGAGAGATATCCGTCGCAATCCGCTGTGACGTATCGTCCAGATATGGATTCGGAAACCGCTCCCGGATCACCTCGTCGAGAAATGCCTTCGGTGAGAGAATACCCGGGTCCGGCACCACCGGAAGACCTTCGTCATAGCCGATTCGGTGCGCCAGCTTTTTAAGCTCCGGATCACTCATCCCGTCCGCGAAAAGCTCATAGCCAAGCATACAGTCATAGGTGCACAGTGCCGTGTGAATCGGGTTCAGGCAGGCTGTCACCTTCATTCTCTCAGCTTTGTTCACCGTCTCCCGGTCCGTCAGATAAACGCCGCCTGTCTCCAGCGGCGGACGCCCGTTCGGGAAGTGATCTTCCACCACCAGATACTGAGGCCGCTCGGCATTGACAAAAGGCGCAATAAACGTCTTCTTGTCCGTCATCACGGGCTGCATGTCTTCCAGCCCCTTTTCACTCAGCTCTTCCGCGATCGATAAAGACGGGCGCGGCGTAATTTTGTCTATCATGGTCCAGGGGAAAGCGGCCTTGTCTTCATCACTCACCCAGCGGACAAAATCTGCGGGCACAAGTGCCCGGCTCTCCCATTCCTGCGCCACCGCAAGGATGGAATCCCTGAGACGCTTTCCGTTCTGAGAACAGTTGTCCATGGAGACCAGCGCGATCGGCGCGGCGCCGCCGTGCTCATACCGCTCCAGCAGCATGGCTGTCAGGATGGTCATGGCATGGCCTGCCTGTTCCGGGCCGTTCTCAAGGTCTCTTAAAACGGACGGAAAATAATGTCCCTCCGCATCCTGCAGGGCATAGCCCTTCTCCGTAATGGTGAGGGATACCATCTGAAGGCTTGCGCTCCGGAAGATCTCTTTTAGGCGGGACCAGGCGGCCTTCTTACGCCAGTCCGCGCGCAACGCTTCCGCAAAGCATCCGAGCACCTGCGTATCTCTTGTGCCGTCCGGGTTTAAGATCACGGATATTCCGAGGTTTTCACAGGGATCATAGATCTGATCCACCACATCATAGTCAAAGGTCTCCACACAGGTCAGGCCCCGGTCCGTTTTTCCCTCAGCCAGCATCTGATCTGCGATCCGGCCCAGGAAGCTGCGGAAGATATTGCCGATACCGAAATGAACCCAGACCGGCTCTTCCTTCGTGCGCTGATACACCTTCTCAACATCATAGCCGGGCAGGGCGATCCCTGCCCCGTCCCAGAATTCACGTTCCTGCAGTGCGCTCAGCTGAAGCTTCATCCCGATCTCCTTTTACACAGAAATCAATCCCTTCGTGCCCGACCTGTTATTATCTGACCTGTTATTATCTGGCCTCTTGACTGCTTCTTTACGCCCGGTGCAATGGAAAGGCTGACCGGGCCATAGGGAATCAGCGTGGCCTGAAAAGCGTGATACAGGTCGGATTTGCCCGGCCAGACAGTGCCAATGACCTGGTTGTTCCGATCCAGCTGGTGGAACCAGGAGCCCTTCTCATGATCCAGCACGCAGGCATCCAGATACTGAAGAAATGCCTCATAATCTTCCGCATAGCGCGCCTGTCCGGTGACACGGAAAAGCACTGCAGAGGTATTGATGGCCTCCGCCAGCGTCCAATGCATGCGGTCATGGACAATCGGCGCGCCCGTCCAGTCCGTCGTGTAGACAAGTCCCGGGGCACCGTCCGCATTCCAGGCGTCCTTAACAGCGCGCTGATACAGGCGCTGCGCCGCATCGATAAAGGGCTGCGCCTCTTCTGAAACAGTTCGGTCACTTCCCCCGCCGTCTCCGGTCTCCGCGCCTGGATAGCTGGAGAGTGCCCATTGTACGATCAGTCTGGCCCACTCGATCCCGTGTCCGGGTGTGGCGCCGTAGGGTTTAAAGGGATCATCCTTCTTCTCCGCATTAAACTCCGCAAGCGGCTTCCAGTCCTCGGAGTAGTGTTCGGGGATCCGATCTTCAAACGCCTGCGTGAAGGTCAGCACGCGCCGGATAATCCGGCCGGCCCGCTCGCGGTACAGTTCCTCTCCTGTTACATCCGCCGCGGCCAGCAGGGCCTCAACGGAGTGCATGTTCGCATTCAGTCCCCGGTACGCAGAACAGACCGTAAATTCCGTGTTCCAGGTATCCTTCGCCAGCCCCTCCTGCTCGTCCCAGAAATACTGCTCGTAGACCTGCAGCGCATCCTTTAAGAGCGCATCGGCGCCCTCAATTCCTGCCAGTACGCCGGAGGAAGCCGCCAGAATCACAAAGGCATGTGCATAGCACTGTTTATCGGGCAAAATCTGACCATCTGCCGTCAGTCCGGCATACCAGCCGCCTGCCGCGTCATCATGCAATTCACCCCTCAGTCCGCGGATCGCGCTGGCAGACAGCTCTGCGGCGTCCTCGCAGCCCAGCATCGCGCCGATGGCATAGACATGCGCCATCCGGCTGGTAATCCAGGTCTCCCGGGGCCGCTCTGTCCACGGCGTTCCGTCATCTCCCAGATAATACGAGCTCCCGCCCGGCGACGGAAAACGTCTGCCGAAAGCAAGGAGCTCCTCCCGGCACTGCTTCATGAATGCCCGGTTATCCTCTGTATTCAGCTGATATTTGCTCATTCTGCCCCTCCATATAATCAATCTTCTCCAGCTCCAGCAGTGCCTTTTTCCGGTCCAGTCCGCCGCCATAACCGGTCAGGCTTCCTCCCGCTCCCAGAACCCTGTGGCAGGGAACAATGATTGAAACCGGATTGTGACCCACCGCGCCGCCGACAGCCTGGGCCGACATCCGCACGATTCCTCTCTCTGACGCAATCTGCTCTGCGATCTGACCGTAGGTCATGGTCTGCCCGTACGGGATCTGCTGAAGAATCTCCCAGACAGCTTTCCGGAAGGCCGTGCCCTCAAGACGCACCGGCGGCACAAAGCCCGGATCCTTCCCGGCAAAATACAGATCCAGCCATCTTCCGGTCTGTTCAAAAACAGGCAGATCCGTCTTCATCTGCCTGTTGTCTGTCTTTATTTCTGTTTTTTTCCGCCCCGCGGCATAATACCGCTGTCCATCAAACCACAGACCGGTCAGCGCCTCTTCATCGCCTGTCATCGTCATCGGTCCCAGCGGAGATAAATAACCGGAAT
>JAFTFP010000232.1 GCA_017449485.1 Lachnospiraceae bacterium | reverse complement strand
GCTCGCGCGGCAGGATCTGCAGACTGCCCTCGAGGATTTCCGGATCAAACTGATCCGTCACATCGTTGCAGTCTGCATCCAGAATCTTCAGTTCGCCCTCTGCCTTCACCGGGTAGGTTCCGGCGTCGGTCTGTGTCTCCTCGCAGGTAATGCCGGTAATGGTATACACCACACCGTCCACTGTGATCTGTTCAGTGGTCAGTCCCTGCACGGTATGCTCCTCGCCGTCATACAGGAAGGATCCGCCTGCTGTCTGCAGCGTCACATGAATCTTTTCGCTGCGGTCCGTAACGGTCAGTGTTCCCGTCTGAACGGTGATATTGTAGTTGGCTTCCTCCGTGCCTGCATTCAGACGATAGGTGAAGGTATTTTCGCTCTCACCCGGGATCGTCTGTGACCCGGTCACGGTATAGGCCGCGCCTTCGCCGGCTGCAAAGCCGTCGCCGCTCTCCGTAATGCCGGCGTTCTCCAGCTCCGCCGTCGTCAGGGCGGTGCCGTCATATTCCTTGCCGGCATCCGCACTGGTGATCGTCACACTGCGCGGTCTGATTCTCAGGGTGCCGCTTTCGGCGCCGACAGAGAACTCTTCCGTCACGTCATTGTCGTCCGCATCCCGGACCAGCGGCGTGCCGCCCAGGGCGATCTCATAGACGCCTGCATTTCTCTCTGTGCGGCTGGCGGTCAGGCCCTCCAGTGTGTAGGTCTGTCCGTCCACTGTAAAGGTATTGGTCACCAGGCCCTGCACGGTGTGGGCTGCTCCGTCATAGAGATAGCTTCCCCCCATGGCCTTCGCAGTGATCTGATACTTCTCATCCGCCGCGCGGTTCTTCACCGTCAGCGTTCCGAAGCTCTGCGTGATCTCGTAGTTACCGGCCGCTGTTCCCTCTGCCAGCGTGTAGCTGAAGGTATTCGGGCTCATGCCGGTCAGCGTCTGGGTTCCGGTCACGGTATATTCCGCACCTTCGCCCTCTGCAAAGCCGTCACCCGAAACCGTGATGCCCTGCGCCGGCTCATCGACGGTCGTCAGTTCTTTTCCGTCATAGACCTTCTCTGCGCTCGCAGATGTGATCGTCACCTTCCTCGGATGGATCCGCAGCACGCCGTCCATTGTCTGCACGTTCGTAAAGAAGCTGCTGTTGTCTTCTCCTGCGGCATTGTAGATTACATAGCCTGTGATATGGTTGGAAGCAGTGCCCGCATCCGTCAGGCTGCCCTCTGTTTCAATCTCAGCGCTAAAGCCCGCAGGCAGACCTTCTGCCGTCACTTCAGCAGTGCCCTTCAGTTCGGTTCCGTCATAGATCTTCGAAGCATCTGCTGCTCTCAGCACGACCTGTGCCGCATTCGCACTCACCTGCAGCGTTCCCGGCTGCAGCTCTACCTGATAGTTGGACGGCTTGGTCTCGCCCCAGCTGATTTCACAGGTGTTCTGTGTGCTGCCAGGTACTGTCTGTGTACCTGTCACGAGCACGCTGATCTGATCGCTGCCCTGCAGGCCGGTGATTTCCGTCTCCGCTGCAGTCAGGGCTGTTCCGTCGTAAGCCTTCTGTGCGCTGCCCGTCCGGATCGTCAGCGGTGCCGGCAGGATCCGCAGCTCAGCCGACTGAAGGCTGACTGCAAACTGATCCGTCACGTCGTTGCCGTTTTCATCCGTCACCTTTGCTGTTCCTGTAACGGATGCGAGGTAGGTTCCTGCATCCGTGCCGCTCACGCTGCTCTCCAGGCCGCTCAGGGTGTAAGTATGTCCATTGAAGGTGAAGACCGTCTGTGCCAGACCCTCTGCTGTGTGGACTTCTCCGTCATAGACGGCCTCTGCGCCCACAGCTTCTGCCGTGATGGCAATGCGTGTCGTCCGACCGGTTACACTCAAGGTTCCCGGTACAACTGTAATCCGATAGTTTGCTTCCTCGGTTCCTTCATTCAGTTCATAAGTAAATGTATTGCTGCTGACGCCCACCAGAGTCTGGCTGCCGCTCACGGTATACGATGCGCCTTCGCCGGCTGCAAAACCGTCTCCGGAAACCGTGATGCCCTGTGCCGCCTCATTCTCTGTCGTCAGTGCCGTTCCGTCGTATTCCTTCTCTGCGTCTGCCGAAGTCAGAATCACCTCGCGCGGCTGAATGGTCAGCGTGCCGGGCTGTGTGCGGACATTGAACTGATCCGTCACATCATTGCCGGCGCCGTCCCGGACAACTGCTGCACCTGTGACCGGAACCTCGTAGGTGCCCGCATTTCTTTCTGTGCGGCTGCCGGAGAGGCCGGATACTGTGTACGTCCGTCCCTCAACGGTAAAGGTGTCGGTCACAATGCCTTCTGCGCTGTGGTCTGCGCCGTCGTAAAGTGCCTCTGCGCTCTGTCCGATGACGGTGATCTCATAGCGCTCCGATGCGCTGCGGTCTGTGACGCGCAGGAGTCCCATGTGAACTTCGATCTCATAGTTCTCAGCCTTCGTGCCTTCGCTTAGCTGATAAGTAAAGATGTTGTCAGAGGATCCGGCAAGAAGCTGTGAACCGGTCACGGTATAGACTGCACCTTCGTTCTCCGCGAAGCCGTCGCCGCTGACGGTGATGCCGCCGTTTTCAGCATCTGCCGTCGTCAGCACCCTGCCGTCATAGACCTTCTCGGCATCCGCGCTGGTCAGCACCAGGCTGCGCCGGCGGATCTGCAGCGTTCCCGCTGTGCCGGTCACCACGAACTGTCCGGTGACATCATTTCCGTCTGCATCCAGGATCTTCGCTGTTCCGCTGATCGTTCCGGTGTAAGTACCGGCATCGGTTCCGCTCACAGCTGCGTCCAGACCTTCTACAGTATAGGAACGGCCGCTGATCCTGAACTCAGTCTCTTTCAGACCCTCCACGCTGTGCTCAGCGCCGTCATAGAGGACGTCGCCGCTGTTTCCTGTGACCGTGATCCGGAAAGGCTCCACCCGGTCTGTGACCGTCAGCGTTCCCTCGTCCACGCGGATCCGGTAATTCTCTTCCTTCGTTCCTTCAAGAGGCTCGTAGGAAATGCTGTTTACGCTGCTGCCGGGCAGAAGCTGGCTGCCCTGCGCCTCCATCTTAAAGCCTTCGCCCTCTGCGAAGCCGTCACCGGAAACGGTGATGCCTGTGTTTTCCTGCTCTTTCGTCGTCAGGGCGGTGCCGTCGTATTCCTTCTGTGCATCTGCACTCTTCAGCACCAGCTC
>JAFTFP010000231.1 GCA_017449485.1 Lachnospiraceae bacterium | reverse complement strand
GCCTGCCGGCTCTGTTTGTTCCGTTTGGTCTGGTCATGGGCCTGCGCCTGGGGATGTTTACCCCCACTGAAGGCGGCGCGGTCTGTGTGGCCTACTCACTGATCATCGGTTTCCTGGTCTACAGAGAGATTAAGATCAGCGACATACCAAAGATCGTTAAGGAATCTGTCTTCAGCACGGCTGGCATCATGTTCATTCTTTCCGGTGCAAACGTCCTGTCGATCTATCTGACCTGGGAGCGCGTGCCGAACCTGGTTTCTGAGGCAATCCTGTCTCAGATTCATACGCCGACAGCCTTCCTGCTGATGGTGAACATTCTGCTGTTGGTGATCGGCATGTTCTTCGACGGCGGCGCAGCCATGGTCCTGCTGGCACCTCTGCTGGTGCCCGCAGCACAGAGCCTGGGCATTGACCTGATTCATTTCGGACTGGTTCTGTCCCTGAACCTGACCATCGCAGGTATGTCCCCGCCTTTCGGCAACATGATGTTTGTCTCGACATCCATCACAGGCACGACGATCGCAGAATATGCCAAAGCCTGCATACCTTATATGCTGCTGATGATCGGGTGTCTCCTGCTGTTCACCTACGCACCCGGCATTGTCATGTTCCTCCCGAATCTGCTTTCAAGATAAGGGAGCAACATTTATACATCTCTGCTTTACAACATGCTAATCAGAAGCGGTCAGGCCCTGCGGCAAGGCCGCTTTTGATTTGGACTGAAACAGCGTAGAATAGATGTCAGATTTTGCATTACAGTTATATGGTACATGCCACTGCGGCGGACGTGGAGAACAGAGGAGTACATCAGATGACAACGCCGGTGAGAATCATCAATCTGATCGAAAATACGGAAGGCGCGCCGGGCTGCACAGCGGCCCACGGCCTGTGCTTTTATGTTAAGACGCCGGGGCACCGCCTCCTGTCGGATCTGGGGCCTTCGGCCGATACGCTCGCCAATGCGCAGCATCTGGGCATCGACCTGACGCAGGTGGACACGGTTGTCTTAAGCCACGGCCACTACGATCACTCCGGCGGGATCCTTCCTTTTACCCGCATCAATGACAGCGCGCGCATCTATATGCAGGATTTTGCGGACGGAGCCTACTATTCCGATGACGGGCCGGAAAAGGGCTTCCGCTATATCGGAATTGACCCGCAGATTGCGGCGCTGCCGCAGCTCGTCCGCGTGCAGGGGGATCTGGACCTGGATGACGAGCTTTCCCTGTTGACGGTCCGCGAACAGATCGTCCCGATCCCCTCCACCAACCGGAAGCTGATGCGCAGGCAGGGCGATGCGTATGTGCCGGACGATTTCCGCCACGAGCAGATGCTGGTGATTCGCGCGGGCGGGAAGCATATCCTGATATCCGGCTGCGCCCACAATGGCATTCTCAATATTCTCAGCGCCTATGAGGCAAAATATGGCTTAGCGCCGGACGTGGTCATCAGCGGTTTTCATCTGATGAAGCGCGAGGAATATACGGAAGAAGAGCGGCAGGAGATCGCGGCGATTGCTTTGAAATTAAAGCAATATCCCACGACTTTTTATACCTGCCACTGCAACGGCGTGCCGGCCTATGAACAGATGAAGGCGATCCTGGGCGGTCAGCTGCACTATGTCCACTGCGGGGAGGAAATCTGCCTGTAAAATTTCAGCCGCAGAGCCCGCCGCACTGCAGTAAATTCAGCACCCCTGTCTACCTTGACAGAGGTGTTTTCTCCATGATAGACTTTGCACAATTTACTTGGAGGAAAAATGTCATGGAATTCTATCCTTCTCTTCAGAAAATAAAGGAAATTGCAGCTTCCGGTGAGTACAAAGCGGCGCCGGTCAGCTGTGAGCTGTTCTCGGATTTTACGACGCCGATCGAAGTCGTACGGATTCTGAAAAAAGTCTCTGCCCACTGCTATATGCTGGAATCCGCCAAGGCGGATGAAAACTGGGGACGTTACACGTTTCTTGGATTCGAGCCGAAGCTGTCCATTCAGTGCAAGGACGGGGAGATGAGTATCGACGGGAGAATCTCTCACACGGAGGATCCGACAGCGGTTCTGCGCCAGATTCTGGCTGATTACAAGAGCCCGCGCATCGAAGGGCTTCCCTCCTTTACCGGCGGTCTGGTCGGTTATTTCTCCTATGATTATCTGGGCTACAGCGAGCCGGCTGTGCGCTGCCACGCGGAGGATTCGGAAGATTTCCAGGACGTGGATGTGATGCTTTTCGACCAGGTCATCGCGTTTGATCACCTGCGGCAGAAGATCGTGTTGATTGTGAATATGCGTCTGGACGATGTGGCGTCGGGTTATCTTGAAACGGTGACCAAGTTAAGGAAGCTGGCCCAGCTGCTGCACAGTGATGAGAAGCAGATTGAACCGGCCGGCAAGCTGCTGGGACCGGTGACGCCGCTTTTTGACCAGGAGCAGTTCTGCGCGATGGTTGACAAGGCGAAGCACCATATTTACGAGGGCGACATTTTCCAGATTGTTCTTTCCAACCGGCTGAGCGCGCCCTATGAAGGCAGTCTGCTCAATACGTACCGGGTTCTGAGAACCATCAATCCCTCCCCGTATATGTTCTATTTTTCGGGGACCGATGTGGAAGTGGCCGGGGCTTCGCCGGAGACGCTGGTGAAGCTGGAGGACGGCGTGCTGCACACCTTCCCGCTGGCCGGCACACGTCCGAGAGGAAAGTCGGAGGTAGAGGACCGGAATCTGGAGACGGAGCTTCTGGCAGATGAGAAGGAGCTGGCCGAGCACAACATGCTCGTGGATCTGGGCCGGAATGACCTGGGTAAGGTCAGCCGCTTCGGAACGGTGGAGGTCGAGAAGCTGCACAGCATCGAGCGGTACTCCCACGTGATGCACATCGGCTCCACGGTGCGCGGTGAGATCGCGGAGGACAAAGACGCGCTGGACGCCATCGAGGCGGTTCTGCCGGCGGGAACGCTCTCCGGTGCGCCGAAGATCCGGGCGTGCCAGCTGATCGCCGAGCTGGAGAACAACAAGCGCGGCATTTACGGCGGCGCGATCGGCTACATTGATTTTACCGGAAACATGGACACCTGCATCGCGATCCGGATCGTGTATAAGAAAAACGGCAAAGTCTTTGTGCGCAGCGGTGCGGGCATCGTCGCGGATTCCGTACCGGAGAAGGAATATGAGGAGTGCCTGAACAAGGCCAGGGCCGCCATCCGGGCACTGGAGATTGCCAACACGTCGGAGATGCTGTAAGCGCAGCGATTCGGCGGATGTTCCGGAAGGCGTTCCGGATAATGTGATCTGAACGGGAGGTCATAAAGATGATCCTGTTAATCGATAATTACGACAGTTTTTCCTACAACCTGTACCAGCTGATCGGCGAAATCAATCCCGACATCCGGGTGATCCGCAACGACGAGCTGACCGTGGATGAGATCCGCGCACTGCAGCCGGACCGGATCATTCTTTCGCCCGGGCCAGGCCGGCCTGAGAACGCGGGTGTGATTATAGAAGTGGTGCAAAATCTGGGATCGGAGATTCCGATCCTCGGCGTATGTCTGGGCCACCAGGCGATCTGTGCGGCCTACGGCGCGCGGGTCACCTATGCGAAAAAACTCATGCACGGCAAACAGTCGGAGGCGGATTTTGACACACAGTCCGTGCTGTTCCGGGGCTGCCCGGAGCGCGCGCTGGTGGCGCGGTATCACTCTCTGGCGGCGGATCCGGACACCCTTCCCGACGTGCTGCGAGTCACAGCGCGGACGGCCGACGGCGAAGTGATGGCCGTGCAGCACCGCTCTTTCCCGGTCTACGGCGTGCAGTTCCACCCCGAGTCCATAATGACGCCGGACGGAAAGACGATGCTGAAGAATTTCCTGTCGTAAGTCCGGCCAGGATGAGGGCAAAGCCCATCAGACTGACAGGTCTGATGGATTCATGAAGAAAGATGAAGCCGAGTATGGATGCGCTGAGCGGATTGAGGGCGCAGAACATGCCGGCTTTTTCTGATGAAACATGCCTCTGGGCGACCGGCTGAAGCGTGAAGCCGAAGCAGCTGCAGATCAGCGCCAGCATCAGGATCATCGCCCACTCGCGCCCGCCCTGCGGGAGGCGGGGCACCTCGAAGAGCACCGCGCCGGCTGCGCCCAGAACGCCCATGGTACCCACCTGGAAAATGCCGAGCAGAAGCGGGTCCTCCGCGTTGCTGAAGCACTTGGTCAGCAGGATGGCCGTGGCGTAGAGGAACGACGCCGCAAGGGCGAACACCAGCCCGCCGTCATAGTGCAGCCCGCTCAGTCCGATTAAGTCCTGCAGGCCGCTCAGTCCACTCTTTCCGGCCGTGATCAGCAGTACGCCCCCAAGGAGCAAAATCACGCCCGCAGCCACGTGTTTTTCCGGCCTGCGGTGTTTCAGTGCGCACTGGAAGAGCGGCACCCACAGGATCGCTGTGTTCTCCAGAAAAGAGACGGTCCCGGTGTCCGCGGTGCGCAGCGCGCACAGCTCCATGCGGACGATCATGAAGAAGAGAAATCCCAGCAGCGCACCCTTCCACACGGTGCTGAACCGGGCCTTCTTCAGCCGCGGGAAGAACAGGATCAGCAGCACTGCGAAGGCAATGCAGAAGCGCCACCCCAGCAGCGTGAAGGGTGTCATGCCCTGCAGACTCAGCTTTGAAAAAAGAAACGATGTGCTCCGCGCGATGATCACGCCCGAGAGCAGAAGCGCTGCATTCTTTTCACTCATTTTCGGTTGTCCTTTCAACTGTGATTCGTTTCTGATTCAGGTCCGAAATCCTTGCGCAGATGATTTACGAATCGTTTTTCTTGTATTGAAGATAATCCAGGAGTAGAATTGCGTAAAGTGAGAATAAATCAATATAGAGTTGACGAATAAGCAAAGCAGAAACCAGAGAGGGAAGAACGGAATGGACACAGAGAAGCTCAGAATACTGGAAGCAGCCGCGGCGGCGCAGTCTCTTTCGGCGGCGGGAGAGCAGCTGGGATACACGACCTCCGGCATCAGCCGGGCAATTGCATCGCTGGAAGAGGAGATGGGCTTCCCGCTCTTTATTCGCGGAAGACGCGGCGTGACCATGACAGCGGAGTGCAGACGGATTTTGCCTGAGGTGAGAAAGGTGCTGCACGCGGAGGAGCTTCTGCTGCAGGAGGCGGGCGCGATCCGGGGACTGGAGTCGGGCACGCTGTCGATCGGCTGCGCGTACGGCGGCTACTATCGGAAGTATCTGTCTGAGACGGTGCAAAATTTCACCGCGCGGCACCCGGAGATTCAGATTGAGCTGTTTCAGGGGACAAGCTCGGAGCTGATGAAGCAGCTGAAAGAAGGGCGCGGCGACCTGTGTCTGGTCAGCTGGAGGGAGGGGGATTTCCGCTGGATTCCGCTCGCGCAGGAGCCGCTGAAGGCGGTGGTGCCGGCCGGGCATCCGCTGGCGGGACATGCGCAGACCGGGCATTCGCTTGCCGGACGTTCGCAGGGCGATCGCGCGCAGGTCGGGGCTTATCCCATCGCGCGTTTTGCCGAGGACGCGTATATCGATCTTTATCCGGAAGAAGAGACGGATAATTCCCGCATGCTGCAGCGGGAGGGCATCAGGCCGCGCACGCGCTATGCCTGCACGGATGTGCTGGCGGCGCTGGGCATGGTCGAGGCCGGGATGGGCGTTGTGCTGGTGAATGAGGGCTATCTCGAGCACTGGCAGGGTCAGACCGCAGCGCTTCCGCTGGATCCGCCGCAGCTTGTTGAGATCGGGCTGGCAGTTCCCGCGGACCGCGCCGCCTCGCCGGTGCTGAGGCAGTTTCTCAGCGAGAGCGGATTATGATGCGATTATGATGCGATCTCCTTGTCGAGCATGATTTTGCGCAGCACGATGGCAAGTCCTGCGGTGAGGACGTCGGCGACCGGCTGTGCAAAGAGGATGCCGGTGTAACCGAAGAGGGCCGAAGCGGCGACCAGAACGACGGCGTAGATGTAGCCCTGACGTCCCGCGCTTAAGGCGAAGGCGCCGGAGGCTTTGCCGGTGGACTGGAAGACGCAGGTGGTCACCATGACGATGGCGATGAAGGGCATGCCGCAGAGCGTCGCACGCAGCATCGGCGTACCGATTTCGATGATCTGCGCGTCGTTCATCATGAGGCGGATCATCTGCGGTGCAAGCAGGATAAAGAGCAGGGCCAGCGCCGTGCCGAGGCCGCAGACCAGCAGATAGGCGTAGCGCAGAACGCTGCGCATTCTTTCGAATTTCTTACCCCCGTACAGATAGCCATACAGCGGCTGGCCTCCGAAGGAGAAGGAGACCATGACCATGACGACGAGCATGACCACCCTGGAGACAATGCCCATGGCGGCGATTTTGTCATTGCCGTAGGGCAGCAGGAACCGGTTGAGCAGCATCATACCGATGGACTGCATGATGTTGGTGATCGAGGACGGAATGCCGATGCGCAGGATCGACGCGAGCTCCGCGCCCGTCATGAAGAAGCCTTTCATCCACACGGCGAGATTCTGCGCCTTTTTCGAGATCACATAGACATAGAAAATATCTGCGAGGATGTTGCCGAGCACCGTCGCGATGGCTGCGCCGGCCGCACCCAGGCCGAAGGTGAAGATGAAGATCGGGTCCAGGATCATGTTGGCGATGGAGCCGAGAACCGAGCCGATCATGGCATCCTTCGCTTTGCCTTCCGTTCTAAGAAGATTGGTGGGCACCAGCGAGAAAATGATGAACGGCGCGCCGATGGCAATCCAGGTGAAATAGGAGCCGGCGTAGGGCAGCGTGTCCGCGTTGGCGCCCAGCAGCGACAGAATCGGATTCCTGCCAATCAGCAGCAGGGCTGCCGCGAGGATTCCGAACAGGAAGGAGCCGATGGCTGCGAAGACGGAAAGACGCTTGCCGTCGTCATATTTTGCCCCACCGAAAAGGCGGCTGATGACGGAACCGGTGCCGAGACCGAAGATGTCGCCGCAGGCGATCAGCGCGGTGAAAACCGGTCCGCACAGCGAGACGCCGGCGACCAGATCGGTGTTGCCGGTGCGCCCGATGAAATACATGTCCACCATGTTGTAGACGATCATCAGGACGTTGGAAAACATGACCGGAAGCGCCATCTTCATGTACGCTTTCGGAATGGGCATTTTCTCAAATAATTCCTTATCCACAGCTGTTATACCCCCTAAAAAAAGTATTCATTCAATCCATGTATTATCATTCTTCTATGTCGAACGTGCAAGTCTCTTCCGTTCCCTGCAGGCTGACCGGAACGATCTTCCCGTTGACGATGAAATCTCTGTGGTAAGCACGTGATCTGGTATCGCGTGTCTGGGAGACGCTCATCTGTGTGACGCGTCCATTCTTCCAGCGAAAGCTCAGAACAGCATTTCCCTTCAGGCGGACGCCGGTGAGCTCGCCTTCAGTCCAGTCAGCAGGGCAGGCGGGCAGCAGGATCACCTTTCCATCTTCCCCTGGCCCATCTTCTTCCTGCACCAGCATGAGTGTGATGGCGGCGCAGGCGCCCAGGTTCCCGTCGATCTGAAAGACTGCGCCAGCGCCGAGCGGGTGCGTGTCCATCAGGTTCGGCGCCGTCGACTCAGCGAGCAGCTTGTGCAGCATGTCTTCTGCGAGCTGCGCCTCTCCGAGCCGCGCATAAAGGGCGATCAGCCACGCACAGCTCCAGCCGGTGTGCCCGCCGCCATATGTAAGCCGCCGCCGGATTGTGGCAAGGGCTGCCTCCGCAAGTTCCGGCGTTTTCCGCGGTGAGATCTCTCTGCCGGGGAAGAGCCCGTAGAGCTGGGAAATGTGGCGATGGCCGGGCTCCGCCTCGGCGTAGTCCTGCTCCCATTCCATGATCTGGCCGTATTTTCCGATGCGCAGCGGGGGCAGAAGATCGAGAATTTTCTGAGCCCTGCTCATGATTTCCGGATCGCCTGTGCCGAGCACCTCAGCCGCCGCAAGATAATCCTGCAGAAATTCCTTCAGAATGGTCAGATCAATGGTCGAGTTCGCGCAGATTCTTCCCTGGGTGCCATCTTCCAGAATATAGGTATTCTCCGGAGAGACCGACGGGCTGAGCTCCACGCCATCCTTCGTAACGGTGACAAAATCCGTATAGAAGAGCGCGTGCTGTTCCAGCAGGTCATACACACCCGCCAGCCATGCGCGGTCATGGGTATACTTATAGTGCTGCCAGATATGTGTGCACAGCCATGCGCCGGCCATGACCCAGAAGGTTCCGGGAATCCACACGTCCTGCGGGGCGGTATCTGCCCAGAGATCTGTGTTGTGATGGACCACGGCGCCGCGGCAGCCGTACATTCTGCGGGCAGTCTGCTGACCGCTCACAGTAATCATCCGAAGCAGCGTAAAGAGCGGAAGATGGCAGTCTCCCAGCCCCAGCATTTCAGCCGGCCAGTAGTTCATCTGTGTGTTGATGTTGATCGTATATTTGGCGTCCCAGGGCGGCAGGAACTCGTTGTTCCAGAGCCCCTGCAGGGCGGCGGGAAGGCCTCCCTCCCGGCTGCAGGAGATCAGAAGAAAGCGGCCATAATTCCAGTAGCGTTCGATCTGGGAATTCTCCGGCGGAAGCTTCAGCGCGCAACGGTTATAAAGAGCCTGATAATCCTCGATGTGGCGCTTTTTAAGTGCGGCATAGCCAAGCTGCTGCGCGTGGTCCAGCTGTGCGGTCAGTTCCTGCTCCAGCATCTGCGCTTCCCGCGCGGCGATCTCCGGCGAAAGATGCCGCGGCACTGCGGAGACAGCAGGCTCCGTGAGCAGCTCGTCTTTCACATAGCGGTAAGTAGTGCCAGCGGTCAGAAGCAGGACAGCCTCATCCGCATTTTCAATGACCAGATTTTCTCCGAGCACCTGCACGGAGGCAGGTTTCTCCAGGACTGCATCGCCGCCTGCCTTCATAGAAGCGGATTCTACGGAAGATGCATCATCGGTACCAGCTCTGAAAGCCTGCGCCCGCAGGGCCGCCGCGTAATAGACCCCGTTCTCTCCGCTGCGTCCGTAGAGCAGGATCGTGTCGTCAGAGATCTTCTTTACACTGGTATAGAATCGCTCGCGGGTCAGCAGTGCGTCGAAAGACAGCGCTCCCTGGCCGGGTTCGCCGGCTTTGTAATGAAACACCATGCAGTCATCCGGCGCCGAGGCAAAATACTCCCACTCGCACCGGATTTTGCCCAGGCTGTCTGAAGCACAGTAGGTGGTACGGACCAGTGCCTCGTTCAGACACAGTTCCTGGCGGTAATCGCTGTAACCTTTTCCGTCTCCGATCTGAAACTGAAGATTCATCTCGCAGAGCGGCTGATAGGGGCGCATGCTCTGCGGAATGCCGGCGAGGTGATAGCGCATAAGCCGCTCCGCCTCCGGGATTCGTCCCTGCCGGATCAGCGAGCGGATTTCCGGAAGCACCTCCAATGCGCCCGGATTTACCCGGTTCATCGGACCGCCGTACCACAGGCTCTCTTCATTGAACTGAATCCGCTCTCCCTGCGGATCCCCGTACGTCACGGCGCCGAGCCGCCCGTTTCCGATCGGGAGGGACTCTGTAAAAACCTTCCAGCCCGCAGGCCGGTCAAATGTGATCTTTTCAGTATCCATAGACATAATGCGGTGTAAGCTCCTGTTCGCGATGCAGATCAGATTATCAACAGATTACCAATCGATTCACAATAGATCTCGATAGATTCTTGCTCTGCATATCAGTATAATCAATATGAATGCATACTGCACCTGCTTTACGGCAGGATATACTGGAGGCATGAATTATGGAAGAACATCAATATCGTGACATCTGGAACCATGGGCAGATCTGCCGCCTTAATTACACAGTACGGGAGAAGGCAGAGGACGAGGACGCGGAGATTTCCAAATACGCCAATGTTTATGTCCCGTATGATTACGATGAGAAGAAAAAGTACCCGGTGCTGTATCTGATTCACGGCGGCGGTGGGAATCCGGACGCGTGGCTGGATTCCTCGAGGATCAAGAATGCGCTGGACGCATCTTTTGCTGCGGGGCGCTGCGCACCGTTCCTGGTGGTGCTTCCGACCTTCTACAATCATGAGCCCATCCGGACCGGCCGGGTGGATGAGCAGGCGGAGCGCGGCCATGTGCTCGGGTTCATGCAGGAGCTGAGGCAAAATCTGATTCCGGCGGTGGATGCCGCTTATTCCACGATTGCGGACCGCAGCGGCCGGGCCATCGGAGGCTTTTCCATGGGCGGCGTGACCACCTGGTTCGCCTTCCTCAATAATCTGGATCAGTTTGAATGCTTTATGCCGCTGTCCGGAGACTGCTGGCAGTTCGGCGGTCTGGGCGGCGGAAAGGAGACGGTAAAGACCGTCGATTATCTGTGCGCGCGGATTTCTGAGCAGGGATTCGCCCCGCAGGACTTCAGGATTCTGGCTGCCACAGGGGACAAGGATATTGCTTATCCGAACCTGAATCCGCAGATCGAGGAGATGAAGAAGCGGACGGATGCTTTTAACTGCAGCGATGATCCGACCCGGGGCAATCTGCATTATGTGGTCATGGAGAATGGATATCACCGGTATGAAGAGGGGTATCAGTATGTTTATCACTTCATGCCGTATCTGTTTTGAGAGGAATCTGAGATGATCAGACGTAAACTGACTGACAACTGGACACTGACAGTTCTGGGAGAAAATGTCTACAACATTCCGCAGGAGCCGATCAGCACCTGCGTGCCGTCCAGCGTATATTCGACGCTGCTGGACCGGGGGCTGATGCCGGATCCGTTTTACCGCGACAACGAGCTGCAGGCGACAAAGCTCATGAAGAATGATTTTGTCTATGAGACGACCCTGACGCTGACCGACGAGGAGCGGGAGAAGAGCCGGATCTATCTGCATTTTGACGGGATTGATACTCTTGCTGATGTTTTCCTTGACGGGGAGCTGCTGGGCAGTGTGGACAACATGAACCGCGCCTGGGAGTTCGACATTACGGCGCTGGTGAAAGAGTCTGCAGAGGGGCATGTACTGCGAATTGTTCTTCATTCCCCCACACAGTTTATTCAGGAAGCCTATGAGGCGGATCCCATCGGCGGTTCCGTCGATGCCATGCCGGGCTTTCCGCATATCCGGAAAGCTGCCTGCATGTTCGGCTGGGATTGGGGGCCACGCCTGCCTGATGCCGGACTCTTCCGGCCGGTGTCGATTGTCTGCGCGGATGAGGCGCGGATCGAGAGCGTCTATTACGCGCAGGAGCACCATGTGACGGGCCGGGGCGTCCACGGCAACGAAGTGGATCAGGTGGAAATTACGGCGGCGTGCACGGTGGAATTTGAAGAGGACGCGGCGGGCGGGGCAAAATCCGGTCCGGCTCATTATGTTGTTCAGTTCCTGGTGATCAGCCCGGACGGCAGCAGGACCTGGTCCGCGCAAACCCCGGTTTTCGACATCCGGGACGCAGATACCGGTGTTGACTTATTGAGTCAAAAGAAGAAGAAATGCCTGAAACCATCGGCAAAACTGACGATTGACAACCCGCAGCTGTGGTGGCCGAACGGGTACGGCGATCAGCCGCTGTACGAGGTGACGGCCGTGCTTGTCCGGGAGGGTGCTGCGGATGAAAGCCGGAGCGGGCATGTACTTGACACCGCCGTGCGGCGCATCGGTTTGCGCACACTGACGGTGAATCTGGATCTGCTTCCCGACGAGCAGTGGGATCCCCACCTGAAGAATCAGCAGCCGGATCTGGCGGACGGCGCCGTCACGGTGAACAACTGGGGCGGAACCCAGGTCGTCGCTTCGCAGCGGGAGGCCCGGCCCCTGACCGGGCAGAATTTTGCCATCGAAGTGAACGGACTCCAGATTTTCGCGATGGGCGCGGATTACATTCCGGAGGACAATCTGCTGACAAGACAGAGCCGCGCGCGGACGGATCTGCTGCTGGAGAGCGCCCGGGAGGCGCACTATAACTGTGTGCGGATCTGGGGCGGCGGCTATTTCCCGGATGACAGCTTCTACGATCTGTGCGACGAGAAGGGACTGATCATCTGGCAGGACTTCATGTTTGCCTGCGCCGCCTATGAGCTGACGGAAGCTTTTGAGGCAAATATCTGCAATGAGATTCGCCAGCAGCTGCGGCGCCTGCGGCATCACGCGTGCATCGGCATCTGGTGCGGCAACAATGAGAACGAGGGCCAGTTTGAGACCCGGGAGTGGCCGAAGACGCAGAAGCAGTTTTATGACTATGTCCGGATGTATGAATACATTATTCCGAAGATTGTAAAGGAAGAGTATCCGGAGGCCTTCTACTGGCCGTCCTCCCAGTCGAGCGGCGGAAACTTCGAGAATACCAATGCGGAGAACCGTGGCGACATGCACTACTGGGGGGTCTGGCACGGGCAGGAGCCGTTTACAGCCTACCGCAGACATCATTACCGCTTCCTGTCGGAGTTCGGATTCCAGTCCTTCCCGGCCTTGCAGACCATCGAGCGGTTCACGGAGCCGGAGGACCGGAACGTGTTCTCGCGGGTAATGGAAATGCATCAGCGCAACAGCGCTGCCAATGGCAAAATCCTGCAGTACCTGGCGCAGACTTATCTCTACCCGAAGAATTTTGACGAGCTGGTCTACTGCTCTCAGCTGCTGCAGGCGGAGGCGATCCGCTACGGGACCGAGCACTTCCGCCGCTTCCGCGGAACCTGCATGGGAACAGTGGTCTGGCAGCTCAATGATATCTGGCCGGTCGCATCCTGGGCCAGCGTCGACTATTATGGCAACTGGAAGGCCCTGCACTATGCCGAAAAGCGCATGTTTGAACCGGTGCATCTGTCCTGCGAGGAGCACGGCGAGGTGGATCAGAAGCCCTTCCCCAACTCGCTGCCGATTCCGCTGGACATCAGCGCGGATCTGCATGTGGCAAATGAGACGGACCGTACAGTGACCGGAACGGTCAAATGGTCGCTGCGGCGCCCGGATTCATCAGAAATACGCGGCGGAGCGTTTGAATTTGAAGCTGCGCCCTACAGCGGAACCTGGCTGCCGCATCTGGACTTTGCCGGCGAGGATCCGCTCGAGGTTCATCTTTATTATGAAATGGAAACAGCGGATGGATTCACGAGTTCGGGCACGGCGCTGTTCTGTGCGCCGAAGCATTACCGCTTCGAGGATCCGGAGCTGGAGGTCTCTGTGTCCGGCGATGAAGTGACGGTCACGGCCCATAAGTATGCAAAATCTGTCTGCGTCGAGTCGCTTTGCGGCGATGTGCTGCGGCTGGATGACAACTATGTCGATCTGGAGGCAGGCACCCGGACATTTCGGATTTTGCCCGGAAGAGATTTCACAAGCGCTCTCGCAGGCAGTGAAGTGAACCCGGAGGAGAAGCAGGAAGAAGCACCGCAGCTGCGCGTCAGAAGTCTGTATGAGACGGCGCACTGAGGTGAAGAGTTTTTAATTATAATAAGAATTAAGTTAAGATCGAGGAGGAAAAAATGAAAAAATCGAAGGTACTTGTCATTGCATTGTCCTGCGCCCTGCTGGCGGCACTGGCCGGCTGCGCGAAGAAACCGCAGACGGTGACCGTAACACTTCCGTCCAACCCGACCACCGGCTATTCCTGGGAATGCACACAGACCGAGCCGCTTTTTGACATCAGCTCTGAGTATGTTGAGAACGAAAAAAGCGAAGGGATGGTCGGCGTGGGCGGCAAGGACATCTTTACACTGACCCCGGCCAAGGCGGGAGAGACGCAGGTCACCTTCGCTTACGGGCAGCACTGGGATGGCGGCGAGCAGGGTGATTCGATTACCTATACGCTGAAGGTGAAAAATAACTTAAGCGTTGAGGAGGTCGCCATGACCGGTGAGTTCGCAGGCGAGACGGACAGCCTGCCGGAAATGCCGACGCTGGAAATTCACTGATTGAACCTCCCACCGCCTGCAGAGGCGGGAGTCTTCTCGACTGGTCGGATAAACAAGCGCAGATTTTATTACACCCCGGCTTTCACGGCCGGGGTTATTATATGCCTTTTAAATTGATCACAATTAGAATCATATAAAGCAATTAAAAATGTGAAATAACTTTAAAATATGATAATTTCTTCTTTACAATCATGCACACAGCATATATAATGCATTTAGAAGCAAAATATGATTGTAAATATGATGAAACAATCAAAGGACGAGGTGAAAGGAATTATCATGAAAGGAAACAGAAAGCATTATCGCAGAAGCCATTATCGTTTATGGATCGGAGCGATTTCGACCGCTATGGTTGTCAGCTCCATGGAGGCTGTATGCACTACGGCAGCCTATGCCGCGGAAGAGGATTCTCCAGTCGTGCTGGAGGCGATTCCTGAAGGCGCGGTTGAAGTAACGGTCGGAACAGAAGTCAGCTCAGAGTCTGGCAGCAGCACTGTAGTATCTGAAGCTGCAGAAGGGTCTTCTGTTAATTCAGCTGCAGAGGCCGGACAGGAGATGGCAGCAGAGAATACTGCAGAGAATACTACGGAAAACAATGTAGAGAATACTGAAGAAAATGCAGCAGAAAACGCCGCAGAAAACATGGGAAATGCCTCAGAGATCGATGTTGAGGAGTCTGAGGAAGAGAACGCAGCCCAAGCGCCTGCCGGGAAAG
>JAFTFP010000230.1 GCA_017449485.1 Lachnospiraceae bacterium | reverse complement strand
TCCTGAAATCGATTGTAGTTATAAAAATTGATATATTGCCGGATAGCTTCAATGAGAGAATCTCTGTCATGATACTGAAACATCTTTGGCATTTCCGTCTTTATGATTCCCCATAAAGCTTCCTGAGGTCCATTATCAATACAGCACGCTACTCTCGACATGGATTGTGTCATTCCTTTATCAGTAAGCATTTTACGAAATGCAGGGCTGGTGTACTGAAATCCTCTGTCGCTGTGGAACAGCGGATGCGCATCAGGGTTGGCTTCGACAGCCTGTTTGAAGGTATCAAATACAAGCGCGGTGTCGTTGCAGTTGCTTACTGCCCAGGCAACGATGGATCTGTCATAGAGATCCATGAATGCACTGAGATAAAGCTTTCCTTTACTGCCTGGGATCTTGAACTCTGTGACATCTGTAGTCCATTTCTCGTTCGGTGCTGAAGCCTCAAAGTTTCTGCTAAGAAGGTTATCTGCTTTTGGATCTTTCTTATTGCTTACCGTGCAGCACTTTCTCACTCTTCGGATCGAAGAATGGATACCTGTGATTCTCATGATCCTGTAGATTCGTTTGTTCTTGTAATCTGTTCCTTCCTGTATGTTCAGATGGATCGTCATTCGCCGGTATCCATAAATGCCGCCATTACTTTCGTGGCATTCTCTGATCTTTTCGGCGATCTCCATATCTTCCAGTTCTTTAGCTGGAATCGGTCTGTGCAGCCATTTGTAATAGGATGCACGGCTGATGCCGAGCTTCCTGCACATCCAGCCGATACTGTAATCTTCCTGTTCGTGAAGTTCTCTGATTGCCAGATACTTCACTTCATTTTTCGCTTTTGAAAAGATCGCCTCCTTTCGATTTCCTCGACTTTTTTTAACAGGACAGACTCCATCTCAAGTTCCCGGATCTTCGCCTCCAGGATCTTGTTCTGCCGGCGCAGCTTCTCCACTTCAGTGAGTTCGGATTCATCCTTGCGTTTGCCTCGCTTGTCACTTAATCCGTCAGTACCTTTCTCGAGGTATTTCTGTACCCAGCCGTATACCTGGCTGTAGGAGACATCGTAGAGTGCAGCTGTGCCTTTGTAATCCTTGTTGTGTTCAATACAGTACTTAACGATTTCTTCACGCTCTTCCTGCGTTGTCTTCTTGCGATATGCCATTTTCTTATAGACCTCCGGCCTGGGTAAATAATCCTCAAGCTCTTTAAGGTCATTATACTTGGCGATCCATTTACGTAATGTCGAGTGAGAAGGTATTTGATACTTATTGCGTATGTCATCTATTGATCCATTCCCTGACAGATACTCTTCTACCGCATTGATCTTGAATTCTCTGGTATAAGAACTGTTCTTTAGTTTTGGCAGTAATGATTCCGGTCCGTATTCACGATACCTGACTGCCCATCGTTGAACTTCACGTTCACTGGTTGGGCGTAGATTCAGCCTCTCCGCGATTTCCCTGGCACTTGCAGTTCCACTCAAATAATCCTCACATGCCTTGATCTTGTCTTCATAGGAAACCTTTAATTTTCTTCCCATGATAAAATCCCACCTCCATAGATACACGTTTCTATATTTCGTGTGTCTACTTTGGCGGGATCATATCAATGTGCCGGAGTTTTTTGGTGTCTTAACGAAATCTTAATGTGCAGGGAAACCACATTAATCCAATCTTAATGCCGGTCTTTTTACACTGAAATCAGCAAAGGAGAGAAGTATGCTGCGACTACGGATCTTTCTCAGGGATCAGATGACATCGTTTCGGGTAATTCTTGTCGGTTTTATCCTGCTGATCCTGGCCGGCGCATTTCTGCTCTCACTTCCGATCGCTTCCGCGTCACATGTTCGGACACCGTTTCTGGATGCGCTGTTTACATCGACTTCCGCGGCCTGTGTAACCGGTCTTGTTGTACGGGATACCGCAACCTACTGGTCGCTGTTTGGCAGGACCGTCATCCTGATTCTGATTCAGATCGGCGGTCTTGGTGTTGTGACTGTCGGTGTATTCATGATCGTGCTCAGCGGAAAACAGATTGGAATCCATCAGCGTACCGTCATGCAGGAGGCAATATCCGCACCGCAGATCGG
>JAFTFP010000229.1 GCA_017449485.1 Lachnospiraceae bacterium | reverse complement strand
GAACTGAAGAGCTGACAGACCTGGAGGCACTCAAGGAAACAGCGGCGGATCTGAAGAAACAGATCCGAGAGCTCGGCAGTGTCAATGTCAATGCCATTGAGGAGTACCGGGAGGTCTCTGAGCGCTATTCCTTCATGAAGGAGCAGTATGACGATCTGGTAAGCGCGGCCAAGGCGCTGGAGGATATCATTGCTGAGCTGGATGATTCCATGCGCAGGCAGTTCCGCCAGCAGTTCGCCCGCATTACGAAGGAGTTTGACAAAGTCTTCAAGGAACTGTTCGGCGGCGGAACCGGTACGCTCGAACTGATGGAGGACGCAGATATTCTGGAGGCAGGCGTGCGCGTCATCGCGCAGCCGCCGGGAAAGAAGCTGCAGAACATGATGCAGATGTCCGGCGGAGAAAAGGCGCTGACAGCCATTGCACTGCTTTTTGCCATTCAGAACCTCAAACCCTCGCCGTTCTGTCTGCTGGACGAAATTGAGGCGGCACTGGATGAGAGCAATGTCGGCCGCTTTGCACAGTATCTGCACAAGCTGACAAAGTATACACAGTTTATAGTCATTACACACAGACGCGGCACGATGGAACAGGCAGACCGGCTGTATGGTATTACCATGCAGGAGAAAGGCGTCTCAGCACTGGTCAGTGTCAACCTGATCGAAAAGGACCTGAGCGCATAAAACCGGGACGGCCTTTTCGGAAACGCTTCGCATAAAAGCGGAGCAGAAGCGGAGATAAGATGGCAGAAGAAAAGAAGGGATTATTCGCAAGACTCCGGGCCGGTCTTTCCAAGACCCGGGACAATATTGTCTCCGGAATGGACCGGGTATTTCTGGGCAGCTCCAGAATCGATGATGACTTCTATGATGAGCTGGAAGAGCTGATGATCATGGGAGACATGGGCATTCATGCGACAGACGAGATCCTGACGAACTTAAAACGGCAGGTAAAGGAACAGCACATCCGCGATCCGAAGGACTGCCGGGAGCTTCTGATCAACAATATCATGGATCAGATGACGGTCGATGAACACGCTTATGATTTTGAGGAAAAACCGTCCGTTGTTCTGATCATCGGTGTCAACGGCGTCGGCAAGACGACCAGTGTCGGCAAGCTGGCCGGCATCTATAAGAACCGGGGCAAAAGAGTCCTGATCGCCGCAGCAGATACCTTCCGCGCGGCGGCAGGTGAACAGCTGGAGGTCTGGGCACAGCGCGCAGGCGTCGACATGATCGGCGCGCCGGAGGGCTCTGACCCGGCCAGTGTGATCTATGATGCAGTTTCTGCCGCCAAAGCGCGCAAAATTGACATTCTGCTCTGTGATACGGCGGGAAGACTGCATAACAAGAAAAATCTGATGGCAGAGCTCGCCAAGATCGACCGCATCATTACCCGCGAATATCCGGATGCCATCCGGGAGAATCTGGTTGTACTGGATGGAACAACAGGGCAGAATGCACTGTCACAGGCAAGAGAATTTGCCGGCGTGACCAATCTGACGGGCATCATTCTGACCAAAATGGACGGAACCAGCAAGGGCGGCATTGCCATCGCTGTTCAGTCTGAGCTGAAGATTCCGGTAAAGTATATCGGAATTGGCGAGAGTCTGGAGGATCTTCAGCGTTTCGAACCCAGAGAATTTGTGGAAGCTATTTTCAGCAACGAGGTACAGGAATGAATCAACTGACACTCGAAGCATTTGAAGCTGCCTGTGAACAGGTTGGAAAAGTTACACTGAACACGGAACTGATTTACTCTGATTACTACAGCCAGATCACCGGCGGACGGGTCTATCTGAAACCGGAAAACATGCAGCGCACCGGCGCCTATAAGGTGCGTGGCGCCTACTATAAGATCAGCACGCTGACCGAGGAAGAGCGGCAGAAGGGGCTGATTACTGCTTCTGCCGGAAATCACGCACAGGGCGTCGCCTACGCGGCGGCAAGCTACGGCGTCAAGGCGGTGATCGTCATGCCGACGACAACGCCGCTGATCAAGGTCAACCGCACCAAAGCCCTTGGAGCGGAGGTTGTGCTGCACGGCGATGTCTATGACGAGGCCTGTGAAGAAGCCCTGCGCCTTGCCCAGGAACATGGCTATACTTTCATTCATCCTTTTGATGATCCGGCGGTTGCGACCGGCCAGGGCACCATCGCCATGGAAATCATCAAGGAGCTTCCGCTGGTGGATATGATTCTCGTTCCCATCGGCGGCGGCGGACTGGCGGCCGGCGTAGCCACTCTCACAAAGCTGCTCAAGCCCGGCGTACAGGTCATCGGCGTCGAGCCGGAAGGAGCGGCCTGCCTGGCAGCATCCCTGCAGAAGGGCGAAGTGACTACACTCCCGATGGTCAATACGATCGCAGACGGCACAGCGGTCAAGACCCCCGGAAAGAATGTATTTCCCTATCTTCAGCAAAATCTGGATCAGGTCATCACAATTCCGGACGCTGAGCTGGTGACCGCGTTCCTGGATATGGTTGAAAATCATAAGATGGTCGTGGAGAATTCAGGACTGCTGTCTGTGGCAGCGCTCCGACGGATTGACGGGAAGGGAAAGAAGATTGTCAGTGTTCTTTCCGGCGGCAACATGGATGTGATTACCATGTCATCGGTGGTTCAGCAGGGGCTGATTCTGCGGGATCGTATTTTCACTGTGTCCGTGCGTCTGCCGGACCGCCCGGGCGAATTGCATCGCGTATCCGGCGTGATTGCCCGCGCACTCGGAAATGTCATCAAACTGGAGCACAATCAGTTTGTCACCATCAATCGCAATGCAGCAGTGGAACTGCGTATTACACTGGAAGCATTCGGCACCGATCACAAGAATGAAATCATGGAAGTACTGGAGAAGGAAGGCTATCAGCCGAGGCTGGAGCGGACTGTCATCTGATGAAAAAGGAAATCAAGAGAAACCCCAACAGGGTTAAGAAGATCTATCTTCTGAATATCATCGCCCTCTGTATTCTGGTGCTGCTTTCTGTGCTGTCTGCAGTTCTGATCTATCAGCGGTATTATGCAGCCAATCGGGAACTGCGCAGCGTGCGTGCGGAGCTGGAGGAAGCCCGGATCGACAACACGGTCTATACGGAAGAGGAAATGAATGAGAGAGTCCGTACGGCCCGTCTGGAGGGAAATGCCGAGGAGCTCAGGCGCATTCAGGATCAGATCCGGAACCATTATACAGAAGGAGAGAGTACCCTCGGCGTTCTTCGGGAGCTGTTCGAAGAAGAACTGGTCGTCAGAAACGGCGGCACCTATTCATTTGTGCCCATCCGGCAGGAGCTGGACCGGAATCCATTCAAGCCAGGAGATTTTCTTTTTGTAAACGGCACGGTTCGATATGTCGGAAGCTTCCAGTCGGTGAGGCTGAATCTTGGCATT
>JAFTFP010000228.1 GCA_017449485.1 Lachnospiraceae bacterium | reverse complement strand
GGATAATAGATCAGCGTCGCGAGCGTCTTCTTCTCGCGCTCTGTCATCGTCGTGCCGAATTCCTCGTCGATCTTGGCCCGCACCGTGCCGGAACCGTTCTTAAGCACATGCAGAAACTGCTCATATTCTCCGTGAATGTCCGACAGGAAATGCTCCGTCCCCTTCGGAAGATTCAGAATTGACTGCAGATTAATGATCTCCGTCGACGCCGCTGCGATCGTCGGAAACTGCTTGGAAAGGCTTTTCATCAGTTCCAGTCTCAGATTGTCCATATGCTCTCCTTGCTTCACCGGATGGTGAATAATATAGTCAACAACTATTTTACCAAAATCCGGCTGTCTTTTCACGGTCTATCTCTGACTTCCTTTCCGGCTTTTGACCGCTTATACTGAATGAAGCAGAAATAGAAAAATCTGGAAGGGTTCACGATCATGGCCAAAAACAACAGAGCCGCAGGCAGCCGCTCGAAGGCGGATTACGGAAAACTCTTTCTATCCACCTTTCAGCTCAGCGCCTTCACCTTCGGCGGGGGCTTCGTCATCGTTCCGCTGATGCAGAAGAAATTTGTGGAGGAGCTCGGCTGGATTGATCAGGATGAAATGATGGATCTGGTGGCCATCGCCCAGTCCTCGCCGGGGCCGATTGCCGTGAATGCATCGATTCTGGTGGGCTATCACACTGCGGGCATTCCCGGTGCCCTCCTGAGCACGCTGGGGACCGTCCTGCCGCCGTTTCTGATCATTTCGATCATCTCCGTGTTCTACAAGGCTTTCCGCGATAATGCCGTGGTCAGTATGGCCATGTGGGGTATGATCTGCGGCGTGGCGGCCGTGATCTTAGATGTAGTTCTGAAAATGGTCTCGGATTTTCTGAAGAAGAAACGTCTTGTGCAGGTTCTGATGATGATCGGTGCCTTTATCGCCTTGCGGTTCTTTTCGGTCAATATCATTTACATCATTCTGGTCTGCGGTCTGATCGGCGCGCAGGGCAGCCGAAAGGCAGGTGAATGAGATGGAGCTCTTACAGCTTTTCTTAAGCTTTTTTCAGGTGGGACTCTTCAGCATCGGCGGCGGCTATGCGGCCATGCCGCTGATTGAGGAGCAGGTGGTCAATCTGCACCCCTGGCTGACCATGCAGCAGTTTGCGGACATCATGACCATCGCCGAGATGACGCCCGGCCCCATCGCCATCAACTGCGCGACCTTTGTCGGCATCCGGATCGCCGGACTGCCCGGCGCCGTGATCGCCACCCTCGGCTGCATCACGCCCTCCAGCATCATTGTAATGACGCTGGCCTATGTCTATTACCGCTTCCGCGGTCTGAAGACGGTTCAGGGAATTCTATCAGGACTGCGCCCCGCTGTGGTCGCAATGATCGCATCGGCAGGCTGGTCTCTGCTGATTCTTGCCTTGTACAATCAGAAAAACCTTCCTGCCGATCTGCGTCTGCCCGATCTGCGGGCGCTTGTTATTTTCCTTGTGGGCTTTATCATCCTGCGGGTGAAGAAGCCCGGTCCGATGTGGATCATGGCCGGCTCCGGCCTTGCCGGCATCCTGCTGTATTCCCTGTTCTGAGGATCTTTATAACTCCTGTGAATTCATCGCAGCGATGATGGACTCAAACAGCGGCTGGATCTGCGGCGCGTAGGAAAGCAGCGCCGTGATCGGCTGATCGATGACGTACTCAAGCATCTTGTTCGACTCCATCTCCGGAGCGTACTGAGCCAGAAGGCTCCGCCCCAGCGGATGCTCCATCAGCACGCGCAGCGGCATTTCCATGCTGTAGCGGTCCAGATGCAGATTTGTCTCCGTGGCGTACTCATAGACATAGACACCGCTCCCCAGCTCCAGCGTCTCCTCCTTCTCCGGCAGCGTCACCACAGCAGTGGTATTGGCCGGCACTTCAATTTCAACGCGGATGACCTTATTCAGGCAGGACCACTCCACCCGGATCGGCCCGTAAGAACTATCGTATCCCAGC
>JAFTFP010000023.1 GCA_017449485.1 Lachnospiraceae bacterium | reverse complement strand
CGAACTGTCTTCCGATTGTGATTAATGTATTCATCTGACCCTCCTTAACATAATAATCCGGAGCAATGCAAAATTACCCTGACCTTATAATTATAATACATTCAGAAGATTTTGGTAATACTCAGGAAGCGGTGCAAACGTTTCAATATATTCGCCTGTCCGCGGATGCATGAAGCCCAGAATCTCCGCATGCAGGCATTGTCCTTCCAGGATCTGTCCTTTATAGCTTTGTGGTTTGTTATTGCCGCTGTTGTGGGATCGACCCGGGCCATAGAGCGGATCGCCCAGAAGCGGAAAGCCGACAGAAGAAAGATGCACGCGGATCTGGTGGGTTCTGCCGGTTTTCAGAACACATCGGATTTCTGCATGGGATGAGAATCGCTGCGACACATGGACCTGTGTCAGTGCATATTTCCCGTCCGGTACGACTGCCATGCGCAGGCGGTCTTTCGGATCCCGCCCGATGGGTTTCTCAATAATCATCTCATCCTGATCCGGAACGCCGCAGCAGATGGCTCTGTATTCCCTGTGAATGGTATGCTCACGCAGCTGCAGTGCAATGCTCTGATGGGCAAGATCATTTTTACAGACCAGAAGTGAACCGGTTGTATCCCGGTCTATGCGGTGGACGATGCCGGGCCGCAGGACGCCGTTGATGCCGGAGAGATGATCCCCGCAGTGATACATGATCGCATTGACCAGCGTTCCGGTGTAGTGACCAGGCGCCGGATGCACCACCATGCCCTTCGGCTTGTTGACAACCAGCAGATCGTTATCTTCATACAGGATATCCAGCGGGATGTCCTCCGGAAGAATATCCGGGACGACTTTCTCCGGAATATCGAAGAAGATTTCTTCGCCTTCCTTCACTCGTGTGCTCGCCTTGACCTTGCGGCCGGTGCAGTAGACGCATCCGTTCTTCAGAAGCTTCTGAAGATAGCTTCTGGACTGCGGGAGTACACAGGCAAGCACTTTATCCAGCCGCTCCCCGTCCAGTTCCTCCGGCACAGGAAAGGAATTGCCCTCCGGTCTGTCCGATACATTAGCCAATGCTGAAATCCTCCTCGCGGTAACGGAACAGAATCAGGAAAACCAGGACAAAGGTCGCGCAGGTTACATAGATATCCGCAACATTGAAGACCGGAAAATTGATCAGTGAAAAATAGATGAAGTCGCGCACAACACCCAGGATCAGCCGGTCAATCAGATTGCCGACTGCACCGCTCAGGATGAAAATCAGGCACAGATGAAGCGGCATCATCCTGACCGTGCGCGGAATTTTGCTCAGAAACAGAATCATCGCTGCACAGGCAGCAATGGCAATGATGATGAAAAACCACCTGGCATTCTGCAGCATGCTGAACGCTGCGCCGGTATTCTCCAGATAATACAGCTCAAGAACGCCTCTGATCAGCGGGACCGCCGGGCGATCCTTCAGGAACCGCACAGCCTGTATCTTCGTAATCTGATCCAGCAGAATGAGAATAGAACATAAGCAGATATCGAGAATGAGAAGTCCCTTCTTACTGTATTCCTGCATCAGGCCTGTTCCTCCTCATTCCAGCAGATTTCCTTTACGGCTTCCAGAATTTCCTCCGGGGTCACGGTTCTGTCCACAAAAGCATCACCGATACGGTGAAGCAGGATAAACCGGATCTGTCCGCCGCGCATTTTCTTGTCCGAACGCGTCAGTTCAACAATTGTCTCCGGCTCAATGTCGGTCACAGTGATCGGCAGGCCGAAAGGTACAAACATATCCCGGATTTCATAATACTCTTCCATCGGGATCAGATCTCTCTTCCAGGAAATATAGGCGGCGGCGACACACCCCAGTGCAACGCACTCACCGTGTGTCATCTGGAAATCCAGATACTTCTCAATCGCATGCCCGATGGTGTGGCCATAGTTGAGCAGCATGCGCTCGCCTTTTTCATAGGGGTCCTGCTCCACCACATCCCGCTTGATCTCATTGCTGCGGTAAAGCATCGCAGACAGAACGGTTTCATCCCGTTCGAGAATCTCATAGAGATGATCCACCAGCCAGCAGTAATAAGCCTCATCTTTGATCAGGCCATGCTTCATGATCTCGGCAAAACCGCTGGAAAACTGTCTTGCATCCAGTGTCTTCAGCAGTGCGACATCCGCATAGACCAGCTTCGGCATCTTGAATGCGCCGACCATATTCTTATATCCGGAGCAGTCCACACCGGTCTTTCCGCCGATGCTGGAATCCGCCTGGGCAAGGAGTGTGGTCGGGATCTGTATAAAGTCGATTCCGCGCAGATAAGTAGCAGCAGCAAAGCCGGTCATATCCCCGACAACACCGCCGCCGAGCGCCGCCAGATAAGTCGACCGGTCACAGTGGTGTTCAATCAGGAAACGGTACAGCGAGGCGATCTCATCCAGATTCTTATGCTCTTCTCCTGCCGGGATTACATAGACCTCCGGCAGCTCGTGGGTCTCGGAGACCTCCCGGAGAACTTCACAGAAAGCCGCACCATAAAGCGGGGCGACATTGGAGTCTGTCACCAGCACGGCCTTGCGCGCAGAAAAACCGAGCGACTTAAGCTCTGCAGCCAGTTCGCCCAGGTCGGTAGAATAAAGAATATCATAACACGGAAAACCGTCTTTCTTTACAGTCAGACGGTTTCCATGCGTGAATTGGTCATTCATATACATACTTAAAATCAGCTGCCGAACGGCAGATCAGAATAAGGAGCGGGATTAGGATTGTAAGAACCATAGCCGGCTGCAGCTGCAGGGTTGTGAAAATCGCCGCTGATGCCCACACCGCTCGGTGTAATCACGTGAACATATTCAGAGATCTTCTCATACTTGCCATTCAAGGCATAGCATGCACCGGAAGTGAAGTCGACAATTCTCTGTGCGATATCCGGATTCAGTCCCTCGATGTTCATCAGAACGGTGCGGTTGGAAAGCAGGATTTCTGTAATCTCCTGCGCATCGCTCATTGTCTGAGGCTTTACAACGCGGACTTCCATATTGCCTGCCCGCTCAAACTGCTGCTGTGAAACACCGCGTCCTGTGTTCTGCGGCCGCAGCGAAGGTGCACGGAACTTTCTCTGTGCTGCAGGCTCCTCAGCATACGTATCTTCCTCATTGGAAGACTTTAATCCGAAAACAGACCGCTTTCTCGAAGGTGTTTCCGCTTCATCATATTCCTCGTCATCGTAATCGTCGACGAAATCCTCATCGCGATCCGGACGAGCCTTTGCAATGTCCATGATACTGTCAAAAAAGCCCATTCCCTAAACTCCCTGTCAAAATAATGAAATGCTCATACACTATTTAATTATCTTTTCTTTTGCTCATATTGTCAACAGTAAACCAGAAAGCAATTGAAAGGATATTATTCATAGATAAACTCACCCGGACGCACACTGCCCGCGTCCAGCGCGATAAAATCAAATTCTCTGAGCGCATAGGTGTTGTTTGGCTGCACAATTGCGTACTCTTCGTTCTGTGCTTCGATGGTCACCTCACGGAAGTCCGCATATCCGGCATTGATATTGTAAACCCCTGTCAGCTGATCTGTTGCACTGACCTGCATGGTTTCGTTTGAGTCCGGCTTGAGAAGAATATCGCCCTGCCCCAGCACCGTCATGTCGACATAATAATTGCCGTTCTTCAGACTGTATGGTGTGATCGCCACAAATTCGGATGAAAGGTTTCCGTCCTTATCCATGGTCCGCCGCAGCACGCCCTGCTGAGAACCGGTTCCGATGGTGACATATTCTTCCGGAACGATGAAGAAGCTGCCGTTGATCAGCGCTGAGAGCGGAAGCTTGAGCCCCTTCTTGGCGGAAGTAATCAGCTCGATATCGATAAACCGGTCCGTGCAGAACGTCATCATGGAATTGGTGAAAGCCAGATTGATATAATTCTGACCGTCCTGATCCACCCGGCCGGTGATCGCAGCATTGCTCTCCATCTGATTCTTCAGAAAACGGACCCGGACGACTTCCATATCCTTCAGCGCCTGAGCCGTTTCATCGGAATCCACCTGAATTGCAATGGACCAGTGCTCATCCGTCGCCAGCTTGTAGACCGGGCTGCCGGAGGTGACGAGTTCATTGTTTGTGAGCGGCTGTTTCTGATAGCCCCCATAGTCAAAATCCGCCAGCGTCAGGGTTTCGAAGGTCTTATCTTCATAGCCGTCCGTTGAATAGGTGATGTATCCGCTGACCGGCGTATTGCAGTAATGAATGGCACCGCCTTCTCCGATGGACGTAATATCCAGCAGAATACTGTTGCTGGTCAGACTCTGAACGGTACTGGAATAGGAATTCTTGAAATCGTAGACCGGGAAGAAATTGTCCGGACTGAATTCGGACGTAAAACCGATAATATCGGATTCCATCTGGCGGTAATCCTGATCGGTGAAAATGCTCTCTCCGGCTGCTTCTGCACCCAGACGGTCGCTCACTGTTCCGGATTCATCAATGGTACAGGCAAGCTTTCCGGCACCGAGCCGATCTGACTCACGGGTAAAATAATTCACATAGCCGCTGTACGGGCTCTCCACGACCTGCTCTTCCCGCAGAGCGATCCCCTTGTAGACTGTATTGGCAGACAGAGAACCTGTGCGCACTTCATATCCGGCAACATGATCTGTTGCGGCATAGCGAATCAGACCGATCAGTACATAGAGCATGATCGCAAAAAAGATGATCGCCCCGATACTGAGTCCGCCTCGCCGTGGGTATTGAATTACTCTGGATTGTTTTTTAGCCACTGTACGCTTTAAGGCCTGCCGGCCAATTCAGCAAGAAAGCCCTGGAAGATCCAGGGCTTTACGCTTCCTGTTATTTGGAATCAGAGAGAAATTGTAATATACTGTCTGAGCTCTTCCGGAATTTCCGCCTCATCAAGCGCGATGCTGATGATGAAATCGAGATGGAACAGTTCGCTCAGCTCCTGGAGCTTCTTGACGGGCTCCGTGATATCCTTGCCCTCCAGGCATGCGATCGTAAGAAAGCTGTCAAAGTACATCTGCTCCAGATCGCGGTCCTGAGAAATGATTCCCGCTACAAAACCGAGAAACATATCGGTGTCAGTGATCTGGTAGTCCGGTACACAGATCAGACGCACCCGGTTATTTAATTCAAACATGTGCTTGGTGCTTTTATCGAGATAACAGATACTGCCGAGAATGCTCTTGACGTCAGAGTTGACCTTGTCGAGAAGACATCTTGTCTTACCCTTTCCTTTGTTTCCCACAATAAGCTGAACCATTGGTCTGCCCTCCTGATACACTATATTTAACGGCCCTTGACCGTTGAAATCATTATACGGGATTCAGTGTAAAAATACAACTTAAACTCAACTCTGCGGAATCAGCCCCAGAACACCTGACATAGTGGAATAAAGTGTCTGCTGATCCAGTGCTTTCATGACAATGGAAATATATGGATTTCCGCTGATATCCCTGGAAAGCAGGACCAGACAGTGCCCTGCCGCATTGGTTGTGCCGGTCTTGCCGCCGATGACGGTTACACTGCCCGGGGCTGAGTACCGCCCGTTCAGAAAGAGATTGGTGGTGCTTACCTTAATACTCCGCTCACTGCCGTCTGCGCTGTGATAGATGGTGGAATACTCCGGCATGCTGATGATTTCGTTGAATTCATTGTACTGAATGGCTGCGTTGAAGATCAGATACAGGTCGTACAGCGTTGTATAGTGATTCTCATCTGAAAGTCCGTTGGAGTTGATGAAATTGGTGTTGGTTGCGCCGATCGCCCGGGCTTCCTGGTTCATCATATCGATGAAGCCTTCTACGCTTCCGCCCACGCCTTCGGCAATCATGACGGCAGCATCATTCGCGGAATAGATCAGCATGATATGCAGTGCCTGATCCAGCGTCATGGTATCGCCTTCCTTAAGACCGCAGAGCTGCGCACCGGGTTCTGTAATATTGACACTCGAGGAGGCTGTCAGAATCGTGTCAGGTGAAGAATATTTCAGCGCGACCAGCGCAGTCATAACCTTCGTCAGAGATGCAGGATAGAGTTTGGTAAAGGCACTTTTAGAACAGATGGCATCTGCTCCGCGCACATCAAACAGGCCGATGGCGGCAGCATCTCCGAGCGCTTCTGCGCCCTCCGGAATGACATCGCCTTCCATGACAGCCAGATTGGCGGCAAAAGCATCTGCTACAGCCGCATCACCGGATTCAGCGACCATGAAATTATAGTTGCTGTTTGCCTTATTACTTTCAAATGACACCGGTACCGTCCCGGCACAGCCGGTCAGCACCAGTGTCAATGTCATCAGAATCAGTATTGCTTTTTTCATGCACTTAAAGATCACTTATACATTTCACGCCATTCCAGATCGCCCCGGTCCAGTGACTTGATCAGAAGCTCAGCTGTCGCCAGATTTGTGGCCAGCGGAATGTTATGGGTATCGCACAGACGAATGACATTTCCAACGTCCGGTTCATGCGGCTTCGGTGTCAGCGGATCCCGCAGAAAAATGACCAGATCAATTTCATTCTGTTCAATCTGTGCACCGATCTGCTGCTCTCCGCCAAGATGTCCTGCCAGATGCTTATGAATGTTGAGGTTGGTCACCTCTTCGATCAGGCGTCCTGTGGTTCCGGTCGCATAGAGCGTGTGCCGGCTCAGAATTCCACGATAGGCGATGCAGAAATTCTGCATCAGCTTCTTTTTAGCATCATGCGCAATCAGAGCTATATTCATGCTTTACCCCGTTTTAAGTCACTTATTCTGCATTCGCACATTTAAGACAAATCCGATTCCGGCGTACAGCATGACAAGACTGGTCAGGCCATAGCTGACAAAAGGAAGCGGAATGCCGGTGTTGGGGAGCACCCCCGTAACAACCCCAATGTTCATGAATCCCTGAAAACCGATCCATGCACCAATACCTGCCGCGATAACAGATCCTGCTATGTTTCTGGATGCTCTGGAAATCAGAAAACACTGGATGGCAATCAAGGCGACCAGTATCACGACTGTGCAGCCGCCGACGAAGCCGAACTCCTCTCCGATGACCGTAAAGATAAAGTCGGTCTGAGACTCGGAAATGTAACCGCTGTTGAGGAAAGAGCCGATTTCATTGGTGTTGTAGCCCTTTCCGGTCAACTGCCCGGAGCCGACCGCCTGCATGGAGTTGATCGTCTGGTAGGCGATGTCCGGATAATCCTCCGGATAGAGCCATGCCAGGATACGGTTTCTCTGATAGGGATCAAGCAGATTGGCGACACTTGAACCCTCCTGAATGACCAGGGTAAGAAACACAATAAAGGCCGGGACTGTGACTGCCAGTACGGCCGCAACCAGCTTGAAACTCAGACCTCCGACAAACAGCATCACAGAAAATATGATAAAGATCATGATGGCCGTAGAGAGATCCGGCTGTTCGAAGACCAGATACAACGGCGGAACAATGAGCAGAAGACAGCCCAGGACTGCAGGCAGCGTTCTCATCTTATCCTTAAGCTTCATGATAAACTGCGCATAAAATAAAATCAATAAAATTTTGGTCGCTTCAGAAGGCTGAAAACGGATGCCGGCAATCGTAAGCCATCGCTGTGCCTCATCTCGGCTCTCACCGAAATAAAGCACCAGAAACAGAAGAACCAGATTCACCGCATAATAGATCCAGCCCAGCTTGATAAGCCTCGTATAATCCAGCGTACTGACCGTGAGCATGACGACCAGACCGATCATAAGACCCTGGATCTGACGGATCTGAAGGGTCGGCTGTGCGGAGCCAATGGCCATGATACCGATGAAATTTAACAGTATGACGGTGAATACCAGAACAAAGTCAAACCGTCTGATAGAAAAAGTCTTAAACATAGTTCAGCCCATCAAAACCTGCCGCTGGTAAAGTGCCTTGCAGCACCTCTGCGGCCGGACGGATTACAATGCCTTCCTCTCCCGCTGTCATGGCGATCTTCATTTCACTGACGTTCTCTTCCGCTTTTTTCTTTCTGAAAAGCGAGGACTTCTGTTCCGGCTCCCGGGAAAGATTCATCAGCCTCTTTCCATCCAGGATCAGTTTCTCCGGCTCGAAGGCCGCAGCAAGAATCATGTGTGTGCCGGTGTCTTTTCCGCCCACCTCCGCACTGCCGAGAAGCCGTCCTGTTACAATCAGGTTGTAAGGCGTTTCGACGGCAGCGCCGGCAGGAAGATCGCCCAGAACCAGGACATTTTTCTTGACGGATATGGATTCTCCTGCGTGAAGGCTTCCATAGAGAACATGAAACTCCGTGCTGCCCGGCTCTGCAGGCTTTTCTCTGGAAGAAAGCGCATTTAAGTAGAACATGGACATCGCCCGTACGTTCATCTGCTCCCGCTCCGGATTTTCTTCGTAAATAACCAGAACATGCAGCTCGGTCTCCCGCTCGATCAGACTGACCAGGCGGTCTTCCTCTTCTTCCGTAAGGCGTCTTCCGGAGAAGCTCAGCGCAATGGCAGCCTCTTTAAAAAAGCTCCGGCTGGAGGTAAACAGCTCTTCCGCTCTTGCATAGATTTCTTCAAATGAGACTTCCGGGTCCATCTGAAGCCGCAGCCCATTCGGGTAGCTTTTGATTCTGACAGCGTCACTCATTCTTTATTGCTCCCTGTAATTAATCTCCGACGGTTGTTTCCACAATGGAGTCTGTGTGCATCAGTTGTTCCTTGTCGGCAACATCAAAATAATACTTCAGCACTTCCTGCGTGATCTGGGCAGCATAGCTGGATGTATAGCCGTTGGCCACACGGGTTGCCACAGCAATCTGCGGATTGCGGTAAGGCGCATAGCAGATGAAAAGCGCGTGGTTGGGACGGTTGACATCCTGCTGGGCGGTACCGGTTTTTCCTGCCACTTCAATCGGCATATCGGCAAAGAAGCTCATGTCCTCCACGACGCCTCGCATGCCTTCGTGGATGGCATCCCAGTAGGCCTGTTCCATCCGGATCATTCCGTGAATCTTCGGATCCTGATCCTGTGTAAAGCTTCCGGAGGGATCCGCCAGATGATCGATCAGTGTCAGATCATAGCAGGTGCCGCTGTTGGCCAATGTGGTGACATATCGCGCCAGACCGACGGTGGTATAGTTGCTGTTGCCCTGTCCGATGGCAGATCGGATGGCATCTTCCGACGATACCTGCGGAGGCGCCTCTTCAATCTCAATGCCCGACATCGCATCCAGCCCATACATCGAGGCATATTTTGCCAGTTTTTCCAGACCTGCGTCAGACTGATAGTTCTCGTCAACCTGACTGAGCCGCCAGCCCACATCATAGAAGAAGACATTGCAGGAATTCCGGATGCCGCCGGATACGCTCAGCTCGCCATGTCCGCCGGGATAGACCCAGCATCTGGGCTGTGCGGAATCCTTGTGATAGACACCGGTGCACTGAATGATGGTAGACAGATCAATGACACCTTCCATCAGGCCTGCTGTCGCAGAAACCGGCTTAAAGGTGGATCCGGGCGCGGTGCTCTGCTGGGTCGCATAATTGAGCAGCGGGCTCGAGAGGTCATGGCGCAGCCTTGAGAAGTATTCAGCGTCCACGCCATTGCTCATGCGATTGTTGTCATAGCTCGGATAGGAAACAAGGGCAAGAACATCTCCATTGTTGACATCCGTGATGACCATGGAGCCGGAAAATGGATCCAGTGCGAGCTGGGCCGGAGTCAGATCAAGCTGCCGGATCCGCTCAATCATGAAATCGTACGCATCCCGCGTGCCGGCGTCAAAAGCTGCGCGCTCCGCCGCCGGTACATTGATCAGGCCCTGATCCATCAGGATCTGACAGATCTGCCGCCCGGTGATCCGGTCAGCCTGAATGACGTATTTATAGACCAGTCTGGCAAAATCCTGATCCTCTCTGAGTCTGCTCTCAGTGTAGTCACACAGCGCCTCAAACAACTGGGCTGTATCCGAATACTTATTCTCGGTATTCAGTCTAGTGACATCCACCCAGCCCTGCGCGATGGCGTGCTGAAGAAAAGTCGAGATGGAAATGGTTTCGTTCTTGTGCCAGTTCTGGTAGTACTCATCCTCTGTATCAATGACTTCCCGCATCAGAACGCCGTCATTGTACAGGAGATTGACATAATAGCTCTCATAATAGCGGTATTCCTTGGGCAGCTCGGCATAGGGAGTTCCTTCGCTGTGCAGCTGCTGATCCAGACCCTGCAGGACTTCTTCCATATAAGTGCTGAAGGCGGCGCCGGCTTCCTTCTCTGCGGCGGAAGCATCGGCGGCATCAAAATGTTTGATGTCGATCAGATTGTTGTTGATCGGCGCATAGTAGACATCGTAGATCGGCGTCACAACCTCGGACGCAGAGGGCGTGGCATCCGGAACATATTCTTTGATGGGACGGATTCTGGAAATCAGGATCTCAGCCAGCTTCTTCTCCAGAATGTCGTAGGCGGCAATCTGCAGATCCCGGTCTATGGTCAGATAGACATCATCTCCGGAAACCGGGTCGATCTGACTGGTGGTCTCAATGATCCGGCCCAGATTATCCACAAATACAGTCCGCTTCCCCTTCTGCCCCTGCAGACGGGCTTCCATGGATTTTTCAATGCCGCTCTTGCCGACAATGTCCGTGCCGGAATAGTCCAGGCCCTGGCTCTTCAGTTCTTCCAGCTCAGTCTGCGACACTTTTCCGGTATAGCCGAGAATGTGCGAAAAGTATTTGCTGTCAGCGTATCTGCGCACGGTGTCGTCCTGAATATCTACGCCCTGCAGGATCTTTGCATTTTCAAGCAGAATGGAGGCCGTCCGCTCACTGATATTCTGAGCAATGGTAGTGGGAATATATTTCTGATAATTATTCAGACTCAGCTGATAGCGCACTGTGACGATCTGAAGCGCCCTGCGCTTGTCATATTTTGCCTCATCTACTTCATAGCGTGTGCACAGATAGTGCATCGCGTCCGCCGCTGTGCCGGTGCGCTCCGCGTAAGACAGCGCGGTGGTTTCCGCCTGGCCATAGATGTCGGCGAGAAACCGGAGGAGGGTCTGCCCCTGTACGGTGTATTCATAATTTCCGGAGCGGCTGAGCGTGATGGAGAAATCGCCGCTTACCTCATCTCCGCCCCGCTCTATGATCGTGATGGTCTGATCGATGATGTCATTGAGCATCTCATTCTTGCCGCTGACATTTTCGAACT
>JAFTFP010000022.1 GCA_017449485.1 Lachnospiraceae bacterium | reverse complement strand
TTGGCAAAATCCTGCAGGACGCCGGGATCTTCCCGGACGGAATGGAAGAGAAGATGGCCCGGGAAAACCAGGAGCTGGAGCGGCTGGGCGTCAACCGGCCGATGAGCAGCTGGCATAAGGATATCCCGGTGCAGAAGATCGTCTTCACAGCCGTTGACCGAACTGGTTTAGATCAGAATATGGAGCGCTTTAAGTCACATTTTGCAGTAAATCCGTTCTTTCAGACGTCGAAGGGACTGGCCGGCGAGCTGATTCCGCTGGACTGCACGAAGGAGCATGGCATCCGCAGGGTGCTCGAGTACACGGGTGATTCCTGGGAAGGGACAGCCGGCTTCGGAGACAGCATGAACGACCTGGAAATGCTGCAGGCGGTCCGCATCAAGGCGGCTGCTGTTTATGCACCGCAGGAGGTGAAGGACGCGGCGGATTATCTCTTCGAGGATCCGGATCAGGGCGGAATCGCGAAGGTGCTACGGCAGATCCGGGCTGATCTGAAGGAACAGGGGCCTGCGTAAGACAGAATCAGATAAAACAGAAACTTAAGATAAGACAGAAACTGGAAAATGGGGCAGGAAAACAGATTGACAGGTTTTCTGTCTGTACGATAACATTAGGAACGCTGTGTCCGGAAGATACAGCGTTCTTTTATATCTATCTGCTGAGTTATTGAACATGTAATCATAAATGAAGAAGGAAGAGGAAGACAGAATGAGCGATCAGACACCGAAGGAAAGCACAGGAAGCTCCAGTAAGGGACTTCATTATATTATTTATGCAGGAATCACTGCCGCGATCTATGTGGTACTGACCGTGTTGATTGCCAGCTTCAATCTGGCCAGCGGCGCCATTCAGGTCCGGATCTCGGAGGCCCTTACGATTCTGCCGTGCATCCTCCCGGCAGCGGTGCCGGGCGTCACGATCGGGTGCCTTCTCGCCAATATCATTACAGGCTGTGCGCTGCCGGACATTATTTTCGGCACATTGGCCACGTTTATCGGCGCGGTCGGAACACGCGCGCTTGCGAAGAAATTCGGCTGCAGCACGCTGAAGACCCGGGTCCTGTGCTCTCTGCCGCCGGTTATTTCCAATACAATTATCGTTCCGCTGATTCTGACCTATGCTTACCACATCCCGGGCGGCATCCCGTTCTTCATGCTGACAGTCGGCGCAGGTGAGCTGATTTCCTGCACCGTGCTCGGCGTCCTGCTGCTGATGCTGCTGTGGCCGGTGCGCGGCACACTGTTCGGAGAAGCAGTGGACTGAGAAAGCTGCCAGGAAACAGCAGAACAGCCGAGAAGTTAACTGACAATAGAAAAAAGCTACTAAGAATAGACAAAATCATTTATTCGACAACAAAATGTAAAATATAGTTGACAACTTGTCGCGGCCATAGTATGATCATGCTCAGAACAGAAAACAAACGCTGAGCATGATCATATTTTGCTTTCAGCCATTTAGAGGAGGTTAAGAAAATGTTTGAAGCAGGAAGAGCAAGTGGTGCGGCAGTTGGTCTGATTATCGGTCTGATTCTGGCGTTGATTCTATTGAAGTTCAGCAATACCAACCGGAAATTCAAGACAGAGTATGATGAGCGGCAGAGGGAGGTCCGCGGCACGGCCTACATGTACGGCTTTTACGCAACTGTCATTTACGAAGCTGCGATGCTGCTGTTCTCGTTTACGGAAATTGAGCTGCCGGTTGAAAATTATATTCTCCACTTCGGAGCGATTGCGATTGGATGCACGGTGCTGTGCGTGTACAGCATCTGGAAAGGTGCCTACTGGGGACTGAACAATGATCACAGACGCTACAAAGCAGTGATTGCAGTCTGCATCGTTCTGAACATGCTGCCGCTGATCGGCCTGCTCCGGGGAGAGTCTCTGATGGAGAACGGCAAGATCGGACTGCCGATGCTGAACATCATGGTGCTGATCATGCTTGCCGCAGCAGGCGTGACCTATCTGATCCGTCAGGCTGTGGACCGGAAGGAAGCGGAAGAGGAATAAGGGGGACTGCGCAATGAAGAATCTCAGACTGAAGGCGGCGCGGGCCGCAAAGGATCTTTCCCAGGACGAGCTGGCCAAACGGTGCGGCGTATCGAGACAGACCATGAGTGCCATCGAAAAGGGCGATTATAATCCGACGATCAATCTCTGCATTGCGATCTGCAGAGAGCTGGATAAGACGCTGGACGAGCTGTTCTGGCCGGTTGAGTAAATGTGCGATTCCAGATTATCGGAAAGACAGGGTCAGTCCTTCGGCTGTTTTTTCCGGACTGAAAAACCGAAGGTTCCCAGAAGCTCCCCAAGGGCGTAATACTCACCGTGAGAGTAGGCGAGCAGACCGGCCGCAGCCAGGTCAAGGCGGCCCTTCTCATCGAGATACTGATCATCGACGTCCGTGGACAGCACCTCGGCAACAAACATATCGTGGGATCCCAGCCGGAGAGTTTCCCGGACGCGGCATTCCAGAATCACAGGGCTCTCGGCGATACCGGGAGCTTTGATTTTGACAGAGGGAGAAGGCGTAAGGCGCAGCTCCTCCCGGATCTTCTTCGGAAGAGAAGTAAGTGACGGGGCATCCGGCAGCGCGAACTTGTCCAGATCCCGGCCGGAACGGACGCCGACAAAATCCGTCGCGCGGGCAAGCTTCTCCGTCGTCAGATTCAGGCAGAATTCACCGGTGCGCTCGATGATGTCGTGGGAGTAACGCTCCTTCCGGATGGAGACGCTGACCATGACCGGATCGGAGCAGATCGTGCCGGCCCAGGCCGCCGTCATCGCATTGGGGCGCCCGTCCTCGTCTGCACAGGTCACAATCACGGCCGGGACCGGATAAAGCATATTGGAAGGTTTCCAGAATTGTCTGCCCATAAGTGCCGCCGCCTTTCTGATCAGATCCTGCCGGATCTGTGAATTTTACGTGTTTATTATACTTGTTGTGACATGCTCCCGCCACTTTCGCTTTCGCTAAGAAGTGGGGGCTTCCTGTTCGACAGCCTCTGCAGGCTGAGCATAAGCAGGCTATCCCCGCGTGCCCCGCGGTTCATATTTTTATGCCCGATTACGGGCTTTTTCTCTTTTATATCTTTATAGTATTTCTCTATCGCCCCTCAGGACGCTTCCCGGAGTCCTTTCATGAGCCTTCGCCCCTCCTCGCGGATATTCACTG
>JAFTFP010000021.1 GCA_017449485.1 Lachnospiraceae bacterium | reverse complement strand
CTCATTGTACTGCTTTCCCGGATCTGATTATTCCGGCTCAACTTCCACCATAATGTATGCTTCGGCGATGTCTCCTACCTGCATGTCATCGAAGTCATCGAAGACCAGGCCGCACTCGAAGCCCTCGCGGACTTCCTTGACATCATCCTTGAAGCGCTTCAGGGACTTAAGCGATCCCTCGTAGACCTGTTCCTCGCCGCGGCGCAGACGGATCTTGCAGCCTCTCTGCACCGTTCCATCGATGACCATGGAACCGGCGATATTGCCGATCTTGCCGGAGCGGAAAATCTGACGGACTTCCGCATGGCCGATGATCTTCTCTTCGTAAACCGGTGCGCGCATTCCCTTCAGGGCTGCTTCCACTTCTTCCGTCACGCGGTAGATGACGTCGTAGAGTCTGATCTCAACGCCTTCCCGATCCGCCATGGAGCGTGCCATCATATCCGGCTTGACGTTGAAGCCGATGATAATGGCGTTGGAAGCCGATGCCAGCGAAACATCAGATTCATTGATGTTGCCGACGCCGCTGTGGATGCACTTCACCATGATTTCCTCATTGGAAAGCTTGAGCAGGGAGGTCTTCAGTGCTTCCACAGATCCCTGTACATCCGCCTTGATAATAATATCGAATTCCTTCAGATTGCCTTCCTTCATCTGTGTAAACAGATCATCCAGGCTCATCCGCATTCTGGTCTCTTCCAGCAGCTCTTCCTTATGCTGCAGCTTGTAGGTTGCGGCATACTGCTTCGCTGTGTTGTTGTCCTCATGCGCAACGAGTACCTCGCCTGCGGAAGGGACATCGTTCAGTCCGAGAATCTCAACCGGCATGGAAGGACCGGCCTTCTTTACGTTTTCACCGCGGTCATTGATCATGGCGCGGACTTTACCGGAGGCGGCGCCTGCCGAGATAAAGTCACCGATCCGCAGTGTACCCTTCTGTACAAGCACATTGGCAACCGGTCCGCGGCCCTTATCCAGCTTGGCCTCCAGAACCAGGCCTCTGGCCTTCCGGTTCGGATTCGCCTTCAGCTCCATCACATCGGCTGTCAGAAGAATCGTCTCGAGCAGATCATCAATGCCTTCGCCTGTCTTGGCCGAAACATTGACGAACTCTGTCGTGCCGCCCCACGCGGTGGGAATCAGCTCGTGCTCAGACAGCTGCTGCATGACGTGGTCCGGATTGGCGCCCGGCTTATCAATCTTGTTGACTGCGACAATGATCTCAATGCCGGCAGCCTTGGCGTGGTTGATTGCTTCCACGGTCTGGGGCATCACGCCGTCATCCGCCGCAACAACCAGAATCGCAATATCCGTCGAATTGGCACCGCGCATACGCATCTGGGTGAAGGCTTCGTGACCCGGCGTATCCAGGAAGGTAACCGAGCGGTCATTCACTTTCACTGTGTAAGCGCCGATGGCCTGTGTGATTCCGCCGGCTTCCTTTCCGGCCACACGCAGCTGCATCTGAGCTCTGCGCTCTTCCTTGGAGCTGCCCACAATGCCGAGCGACTTCATCCGGATTACATCCAGGAGGGAAGTCTTACCATGGTCAACATGGCCCATGACGCAGACGACCGGAGCGCGCTCAACCAGCGTATCTTCCGCATCGTCCTCCTCGCGAAGGAGTTCCTCGATCACGTCGACCGCTTCTTCCTTCTCGCAGAGGATTTCGTAATCAGCTGCGATCTCTTCCGCCTCCTCATAGGTCACTTCCGAATTCGGCGTCATCACCTTGCCGGCAAGGAACAGCTTCTTGATGATCTCGGCAGGCTGCATATGCATCGCCTCGGCCAGCTCGCGGATCGTAAGCTTTTCAGGGATCGTAATCACCTTGATCTGCTCTTCTTCCACTTCTTCCTTCTTTTCCGGACGGATAAATCTGCCCGGACGATTCTTGCGCTGCTTCTCGTCCTCTGTATAAATCAGGTCCTTGCGGGATCTCTTATCCCGATCCTGCTGCGGTGCGCGCCGCTTATTATCCGTGCGGCCCTGATTCTGTCCAGCGGCAAAGGCCTGGCCTTCATTTCTGCCGCCCTGTGTCCTGCGATTGCGATCCTGTCCGAATCCTGCAGCTCCTCTGCCCGGTCCTGCCTGTGTGCCGAAGCCGCCTCTGCCGCCCTGGCCCTGCTGGGAACCACGCTGACCGACATAACCGCCCTGGCCGCCGGTGCGCTGATAGCCGCCCTGACTTTGCTGCGTACCGCGCTGGCCGCCGGTACGGGGTGCCCCGGATGTGCCTGCAGGTCTGGCCGGACGCTCAGTCTGAGGTCTTTCCGGACGAACAGCTTCTGCCGCGGCACTGTCCTGCTCACTCTTCCGCTCACTATCTGCCTTTGCTGCAGCCTCTGCAGCGGTCTGCTCCGCCTTGTGCTGTGCCTCAGCCGCTTCCTGCTCCGCCCTGGCGGCAGCTTCTCTTTCGGCCTCCTGCTGTGCCTTCAGCGCAGCTTCTGCAGCCAGTCTTTCGCGCTCAGCAGCCTCTCTGGCAGCTTTTTCTTCCGCCGCCTTGGCTTCTGCTGCGCGTCTTCTGGCGTCCAGTTCCTCGGGTGTATGGTAATCAATCCCCATCTGTGTGGGGGTTGTCTTCGGCTTGATCGGATGATACTGGGTCTGTGCCTCCATCCGTCCGTTTCCGCCGCGACCCTGCGCATTCTGCTGCGGTCTTCCGGAATTCCGCTCAGGTCTTGTGGAGCTGCCGGTTCCCGCATTATAGCTGCCGTAGCCAGGTGTTCCGCGCACGCCGCCGCGATTATAACCGCTGGAATAGCTCGCCGGCTGGCGGCCGCTTCCGCCGTTTCCGCCTGTTACAATGATGATCTTTTTCTTCTTCGGTGCAGCAGGGGCAGCACCGGCTCCGGCCTGTCCTCTGACCGGACCGGCAGATGCGGGTCTGGAAGGTGCAGCGGCCGGTTCTGATGCGGCTTCCGGCTTAGCTGCCGGTGCCTCAGCCGGCGCAGATTCAGTCTTCGGCGCAGACTTGCCAAAGCGGGCAGCCACCAGTTTCACTGCCTCTTCATCTACGCTGGAGCCAGCCGTCTTCGCATCGATTCCCTTCTCATTCAGGAAAGCGATAATTTCTTTCCGGTCTGCACCATACATTTTTTCCAGTTCACTGATTTTCGTTTTCGCCATTACTATCCTCTTTAAGAAATTGAAACATCAATTAGTTTTAACAAGCTTTTCGCAAACCCTTCATCTGTCACAGCCAGACAGGAACGTTCGCCTTTTCCGAGCGCGTGCCCGATTGAATCCTTGTCTCCTAAGACCCGCATCGGGACTTTATAATAACTGCATTTATTTTCGAAAAGCTCCGTCGTATTTTTCCCCGCATCCTCCGCGAGAATCACCAGATAAGCTTTTCCTCCTGTCACAGCCTTCTCCGCGGCGAATCCGCCGCTGGCAACTCTGCCGGCCTTTTCAGCCAATCCCAGAAGGCCGAAAATCTTGTTCTCAGCCATTGTGTTTCCTCAGCCCGGATCTGATTCCTTCATTGATTCTTCCAGCTGCTGATAGACCTGATCCGGAATGGCGGTGTCCAGGGCTCTGGAGATCGCCTTCTTTTTCTTCGCCTTCAGAAAGCAGCTGATGTCAGCACACAGATAAACACCGCGTCCGGACATTTTCCCGCTGAAGTCCACAGCAATTTCGCCATCGGGTCTTCGCACAATCCGGATCAGCTCAGATTTTTTCTTCATGGATCCGCAGCCTGCACAGGTCCGGACCGGTATCTGTTTCCCGGTCATTTACTGATTCTCCGGAGCCTGACCGTCCGCGTCCTGTACGTCGTCTGCACCCTCATATTCCTGGCCGCCCTCAGCCTCAGTGCCTTCTGCGTTCTCAGGTCCGAATTCGCTCTCCAGGAATGCCTGCCACTCGTCATCTCCGCCCTCTTCATCATCGAGATAGTCTTCGTAGCGGAAGCCGGGGGCATCCTTGGCCTGGGTCTCGGACTTGATATCAATCTTGTATCCTGTCAGACGAGCCGCAAGACGCGCGTTCTGTCCTTCGCGGCCGATGGCCAGTGAAAGCTGATAATCCGGTACGACAACCTTGGCTGTCTTCTCCTCCGGATCCGCAAAGACTGCGACGATCTTAG
>JAFTFP010000020.1 GCA_017449485.1 Lachnospiraceae bacterium | reverse complement strand
AGCCGGAAATCGAACCGGAGGTGGAGCCGGACCCTGCAGCACCGGCGCAGGGCGGAGCCGCTGCACAGCCGGAATCGCCCGAGGTCACAGCGGCAAGGCGCACGCTGGAGAATGTGGCGAGCCAGCTGCTGGCGGCGCGGCAGGTCCTCTGTGAACAGGGATGTGCAGATCCGGAGGGAACAAACGGACATGACCCGGAGGCGGAGCAGCTCAAGCAGGAGATCGATGAGCTTTTAAAGCGCGTTCAGCAGAATCCGGACAGCGGTGAGAACGAAGACGAGCAGGAACAGGAAGAACAGGAAGAGCAGGAAAAGCAGAAGGAGAAATCCAGACGCGAGCAGAAGGTGGAGGACCAGCTGAAGCAGCAGCAGAAGGAATCCGGCAAGGAGCGCTCGGAGTCGCAGCATCAGCAGGAAATCCAGGAAGACCGCGAAGAAAACGGATACGGCTACGATTTTGACGGGAAGACCTGGTAAGGCATATTCAGGGCGCCGGCAGCATTGTACAGACATGGCTTAGTGAGGAATAGAGGATATGGCAGGATTAAGAGGAAAAATGAGGGAGTCCTTCTTCTCGGTGCTCCCGATTATCGGAATTGTGGCAGTATTGTGTTTCTCCGTCGTTCCGATCACCAATGATCAGATGCTTTCCTTTTTGATCGGCGCGCAGCTGCTGGTGCTTGGCTTAGGCATGTTTGAGTTTGGTGCGGAGAGCTCCATGACCAAGATTGGAACCCAGATCGGCTCCAAACTGACTAAGTCCAAGAAACTCATACTGATTCTGCCGATTTCCTTCGCATTGGGAATGATCATTACGATTGCGGAGCCGGACCTCTCGGTTCTTTCGCAGAATGTTCCGCACATCGAGACCAGGGTGCTGATCGTGACAGTGGCAGTGGGCGTCGGCTTCTTCCTGGTTGCAGCGATGCTGCGTATTCTCTTTGCCATTCCGCTGAAATGGATGCTGCTGGTTTCCTATGCGGTCCTGTTCGGACTGGCTTTTATCTCGGATCCGGATTATCTGAGCGTCGCCTTTGATGCGGGCGGTGTGACGACGGGCCCGATGACGGCGCCGTTTATCATGGCGATGGGCATTGGTGTCGCCTCCATCCGAAGCGACCAGAACGCCGAGGCAGACAGCTTCGGTCTGGTGGCGCTGTGCTCGGTGGGACCGATTCTGGCGGTCCTGCTGCTGGGCTTCTTCTATCCCGGCGAATCCTTTGAAATTGCTGCCGGCATTGCGAGAGCATATGCGACGACCGTGGAGCTCTCCAGAGACTATGTGACGGCGATCCCGCATTACATGGGAGAGGTGGCGATGTCCCTGCTGCCGGTCATGGCAGCCTTTCTGATTTTCCAGCTCACACTCCTGAAGCTGAACCGGGTCTCCGTGGCGCGGATCATGATCGGTTTTGCCTTCACTTACGCCGGACTGGTGATCTTCATGACCGGCGTCAACGTCGGCTTTTCTTCCCTGGGCATGACCCTGGGGCAGACCATCGCTGGCTCTGCTTATTCGATGATGCTGATACCGCTGGGCGGCGTGATCGGCTGGTTTATTGTGGCAGCTGAGCCGGCCGTCCAGGTGCTGACCAAGCAGGTAGAAGAGATCAGCGCCGGAGCGGTCTCCTCCAAGGCCATGAAGCTGGCTCTGTCCGCAGCCATCGCACTGGCGACAGGTATTTCCATGCTGCGGGTACTGACGGGCCTTCCGATTCTGTATCTGCTGGTGCCGGGTTACTTTATTTCCCTGGCGCTGAGCTTTGTCGTGCCGCCGATCTTTACAGCCATTGCCTTTGATGCCGGCGGCGTGGCCTCCGGCCCGATGACCGCGACATTCCTGCTGCCGCTTGCCATGGGCGCCTGCGCGACGGTCGGCGGAAACCTGCTGACAGATGCTTTCGGCGTCGTCGCCATGGTTGCCATGTTCCCGCTCATTACGGTACAGCTGATGGGCGTGGTTTATGTCATCCGGCACCAAGCCCAGGAGAAGCAGCGCCAGAAGCTGGCGGCACTCGGAGACCAGCAGCAGGTGATCGAGCTCTGGGATATCTAAGGTTTTACAGGACAGGAGAAATATATGGAACTATATCTGACGATTGCAATACTGGACAGGCCCAAGGCAGAGCGCTATCAGGTCATCTGCTCGGAGCTGGGACTCGCCATGAGACTGACGCTTCTGGGACGGGGGACAGCCACCGAGGCGGCGCTGGACCGCTACGGCCTTCGGGCAACGGACAAAGCCGTCGTGCTGACCACCGCGCTGCCTGAGACCAACCATCAGTTGTTTAAGCTGTGCAAAAGACGGCTGATGATCGACATTCCCGGCAACGGGATCATGATGTGCGTACCGATCAAAAGTGTCGGCAGTATGAACACGCTGGCCTACCTGAGCAATAACGCAGCCGCTGATAAAGGAGTACCGGAGATGAATTTCAAACATGAACTGATTATCGTAATTCTGAACCAGACCTATGGAGACATGGTGATGAAGGCAGCCCGCAGTGCCGGCGCGACGGGAGGAACCGTCCTGCATGCGAAAGGCACCGGTGCTGATTATGCCAGACAGTTTCTGGGCGTCCAGCTGGCGACGGAAAAAGAAGTGATTATGATCACGGCAAAATCCGAGATCAAGCAGGCGATCATGACGGCCATCACGGAGCAGGCCGGTCCGCACACAAAGGCCGGCGCCATCAGCTTCTCGCTGCCGGTTTCACATGTTGCCGGTCTCCGGGTGCTGGACGACGATGAAGAAGAAATGATGCACAAATCCAACGAAAAGTCGGAAGAGAAGACGGAATCATCCGCAGAAGTGAAGTAAATCAACTGATCAGACGATAGAGCTGATCAGAAACAGGAGGATATTATTTACATGAAATTCAAGGAAATGCAGTATGTACGCCCCGATCTGGAGAAGGTCACAGGCGCGATGAAGGAGATGACGAAGACGCTGAAGGCAGCCTCATCCTATGAGGAGGCCAGAGCCGTCTTCTTAAAGTGGGATGAAGAGGCTCGGCATCTGGACACGATGCAGGAGCTGGCCTCGATCCGTCACACCATCGACACCCGCGATCCTTTCTATGACGCAGAGGATACCTGGTGGAATAACGCGTCCCCGCAGATCCAGGAATATGCCCAGGCGTGGCTGAACGAACTGCTGGAGAGTCCGTACAGAAAGCAGCTTTCGGAGGAGTTCGGAGAGCTCATTTTCATCAATGCGGAAATCGAGAGAAAATGCTTCTCCCCGGAGATCATTGCAGATCTCCAGAAGGAAAATGAACTGACGCAGGCCTATCAGAAGCTGATCGCGAGCGCACAGATTCCGTTTGAGGGCGGCATCTATACGATCTCGCAGATGAGTCCTTTCAAGAACGACGCAGACGATGCAAGACGTCTTTCGGCCTGGAAGGCAGAGGGCGGCTGGTACAAGGAGCATCAGGCTCAGCTGGATCAGATCTATGACGATCTGGTAAAGGTCCGCACCGCTATGGGCCGCAAGCTCGGCTATGCAGATTACACAGAGCTGGGCTACTACCGAATGGGCCGCAACTGCTACACCAGAGAGGATGTCGCCCGGTTCCGCGAGGCGGTGCGCAAGTATGTTGTTCCGGTGGCGGATGCCATCTACCGCCGGCAGGCGGAGCGTCTTGGCAAGACTTATCCCATGAGCTTTGCCGACAATGTGCTGGAATTCCGCAGCGGCAACCCGAAGCCGAAGGGAACGGCAGACGATATTGTGAAGGCCGGCACCAAGTTCTACGACGAGCTTTCTCCGCAGACCAGCAAGTTCTTCCACACCATGCTGGACGGGGAGCTGATGGATCTGCTCTCCACGGAAGGAAAGGCTGCAGGCGGATACTGCACGTCCATTCCGGATTACCAGGTCCCGTTTATCTTCGCGAACTTCAACGGCACGCAGGGAGATGTGGAAGTTGTCACACATGAGGCCGGTCACGCTTTTGCCGCCTGGTACAACCGCAGCCGGATTCCGATGGAGACGGTCTGGCCCAGCATGGAAGGCTGCGAAGTTCACTCCATGTCCATGGAATTCTTCGGAGAGGAGTGGGCCGAGGACTTCTTCGGAGAGGATGCCCGCAAGTTCCGCTACAGCCACCTTTCCGGCGCGCTGACCTTCATCCCTTATGGAACCATGGTGGACCACTTCCAGCACATCGTATACGAAAAGTCGGACATGACGCCGAGACAGCGCCACGATGTGTGGAAAGAGCTTCTGGGAATCTATATGCCGTGGATGAAGCTGGACGGCGAGATTCCGTTCTACAGCGAGGGCGAGGGCTGGCAGCGTCAGCTGCATATTTACACCAGCCCGTTCTACTATATTGATTACTGCCTGGCACAGACCGTCAGCCTGGAGTTCTGGGCGCTGATCCGCGAGGATCTGAAGAAGGCCTGGGAGCGCTATATGGCCTATACAGAGCAGGGCGGCAGCCGTGTCTTTACTGAGCTCTTAAAGAACGCCGGCCTGGAAAGCCCGTTTGATGAAAAGTGCCTGAAATCTGTCTGTGAGAAGGCGAGCCGGTACCTGGATGAATACGATCTGGAAGGAATTCAGTGATCAAAATATGGCAGACTACAAAACAGTCATTTTCGATATCGGCGGCGTCCTGACAGATTACATGGAGCGGGAGTTCTATGTGCTCAGGGGCTATTCGCAGGAGATGGCGGACCGCCTGTGCCGCGCCACCATGCGTTCCGGGTACTGGGATGAGTTTGATCTGGGACGCCTGGGGCAGCCGGGTATTATCTCGATCTTCCAGCAGCAGGATCCGGAAATTGCAGACGAGATCCGGGCGGCGCTGCAGGACGTGAGCCTGCTGGTGCGAAGGCGCGCCAGTGCCATTCCGTGGATCCGGAGCCTGAAAGAAGACGGGTACAGCGTCCTGTACCTGTCAAATTTTGCCGAGCAGGCACACAGACAGTGCAGCGAGGCGCTGGATTTTGTAAGTGAGATGGATGGCGGGATCTTTTCCTTCCAGTGCCATCTGGTCAAGCCGGATCCGGCGATTTATCAGCTGCTGATTGACCAGTTCCAGCTGCAGCCCAAGACCTGCGTTTACATCGATGATACTGCGAAGAATCTGGTGCCGGCCGGAAAGCTGGGGATGCAGACCATTCAGTATCTGAGCCAGGAACAGGCAGAGCGGGAACTGAACCGCCTGCTGGGGCGCGTGACTCCCCGCTGAGTTGAAAGGGAGAAGAAAATGGAATATTATTCCGGTT
>JAFTFP010000227.1 GCA_017449485.1 Lachnospiraceae bacterium | reverse complement strand
AGACAGATGCTCCGGCTCCAGCTGCATGATCTCATGCAGCGATCTCCGGAAATTCTCAAAGTGCTGGCCTGGCAGTGCACTGATCAGATCCAGGCTCAGATTCTCATATCCGGCTGCCCTGGCGGCTCTGACAGCCTGCACAGCCTCCCCTGCCGTATGAATCCGCCCCAGCAGTGCAAGCTCATCATCGTTCATGGACTGCACGCCGACAGAGAGGCGGTTCACGCCGATTCTTCTGAGCACACAGAGCTGCTCGCCTGTCACGGTCCCGGGATTGCATTCCATCGTGATTTCCGCGAAAGGCTCCACCCGAAACGTCAGAAATACGGCCTCCAGAATCCGCAGAATCTGATCCGGCGTCAGCAGGGACGGAGTCCCTCCGCCCAGATAGATGGTCTTTACGCGGTGCCCGTCTTCCGGGCTTTGTGCACAAAAGCGTGCGCCTGCGCGGATACTCCGCACAAGCGCACGCACATATTCTTCTCTTACCTCCTCATTCTGCGGTGAGGACAGGAAATCGCAGTAGGCGCATTTCCTGACGCAGAACGGGATATGAATATAAACAGATAATGGCTTTTCCTGCATCAGTCTCCACTGTCCAGCTTGAGCACATTCATGAATGCTTCCTTCGGAATCTCTACATTTCCGACAATCTGCATCCGCTTCTTGCCTTCCTTCTGCTTCTCCAGCAGCTTCTTCTTTCTGGAGATGTCGCCGCCGTAGCACTTGGCCAGAACGTCCTTGCGCATTGCCTTGACCGTTTCGCGGGCAATGATCCGGCCGCCGACCGCTGCCTGAATCGGGACATCGAAAAGCTGCCGCGGGATTTCATCCTTGAGCTTCTCGCACATTCTGCGCCCCCGATCGTAGGCACCGTCCGCATGAACGATGAAGGAAAGTGCGTCCACCGGCTCCTTGTTGACAAGAATGTCCATCTTGACCAGCGTTGAGGGCTCATAGGCCTTCAGCTCATAATCGAAAGAAGCGTAGCCCCTGGACCGGCTTTTGAGCGCATCAAAGAAATCATAGATGATTTCGTTCAGCGGGAGCTCATATTTGAGTACCGCCCGGGTCTTTTCGATATATTCCGTGGACAGATAGCGGCCTCTTCTCTCCTGACACAGCTGCATGATCGGCCCGATATAGTCCGTCGTGACCATGATCTCGGCACTGACAATCGGTTCCTCCATGCGCTCAATCTGAGAAGGATCGGGCAGGTTGGAGGGATTGGTCAGTTCAATCATTGTGCCGTCTGTCTTGTAGATCTTATAGATAACACCGGGAGCGGTAGAAATCAGGTCCAGATCATACTCACGCTCCAGGCGCTCCAGCACCACTTCCATATGAAGCAGGCCCAGAAAGCCGCATCTGAACCCGAAGCCCAGCGCCAGTGAAGTCTCCGGCTCAAAGGAAAGCGCCGCATCATTCAGCTGAAGCTTTTCGAGCGCATCCTTCAGATCGGGATAGCGGGCTGAATCCGACGGATACAGGCCGCAGTACACCATCGGCTGTGCTTTCTTATAGCCTGGCAGCGGCTCCGTGCAGGGGCGTTCCTTTTCCGTCACCGTATCGCCGACGCGCGCATCCCGGATATTCTTGATCGATGCTGTGAAATAACCTACGGCACCGGCTGAGAGCTCGTCGCAGGGGATGAACCGGCCGGGGCCGAAATAGCCCACTTCCACGACCTCTGCTTCAGCGCCGCTGGCCATCATGCGGACCTTGGTGCCTTTCCGGAGCTTTCCATCCCGCACGCGCAGGAAGACAATGACTCCCTTATAGGAATCGTAGAGCGAATCGAAAATCAGCGCCTTCAGCGGGGCCTCCGGATCTCCGTCCGGCGGCGGAAGCTTACTGACAACTGCCTCCAGAACATCCTCGATCCCGATGCCCTGCTTGGCAGAGATCAGCGGCGCATCCATCGCCTCAATGCCGATCACATCCTCGATCTCCTGCTTGACCTCTTCCGGCATGGCGCTCGGCAGATCAATTTTGTTGATGACCGGGAAGACATCCAGATCATGCTCCAGGGCCAGATAGACATTGGCCAGCGTCTGTGCCTGGATGCCCTGGGTCGCATCGACCACCAGAATTGCACCGT
>JAFTFP010000226.1 GCA_017449485.1 Lachnospiraceae bacterium | reverse complement strand
TCCAGCCCGGAGACCGACGAGATCTCCCGCAGTGCCCGGCCGATCTGGGAAGACGCGCTGTCCCGTTCCTGATACCCGTCTCCGTCGACCAGACCGATGGCCAGGTTTACAGCCTCTTCAATCTTCCTGTAATTCGAAAGCAGCCGGTAGCGGTTCTCCAGTTCTTCGTCTTCACCCGCTCTGAGCTGCGCGTCCTCTATTTCATTCAGTTCGTAGGTAAGCAGATCTGTTTCCCGCTGTCTGGCATTCTCATCCAGGTCCTGCTCTTCCCACTCCTTCTGCATCTTCCGCAGTCTCCGACACAAGGGCGAGAGCTGTTCCAGAAGCCTGGCTGCAGGTTCCCCGGCATATTCATCCAGCACTGCCATCTGCTGGTTCTTCTGCAGAAGCCGCTGGTTTTCTCTCTGTCCGTATATATCCAGCAGCACCTCCGCCAGATCGCGCAGCTGCCGGGCGGTAACAGATTCTCCGTTTACCGTCGCTGTGCTGCGGGTAGGCATGATTTTCCGCTTGATCAGAATCAGTCCGTCTTCCTCATCCGGCAGATCCAGCTCCCGCAGCTTTTCCTGAAGCTGCGGCGTATCCGACGAAAAAGTCAGCTCGACGAGCGCATAATCCGCCCCCTGGCGGATCAGCTCATGGTCAGCTTTGGCCCCGAGTGCAACGGCGATCGAACCGATGATAATCGATTTGCCGGCGCCGGTTTCACCTGTGAGAATATTGAGGCCCTCCCCGAAGGTGACCTCCTCCTCATCAATCAAAGCCATATTTCTGACATGTAAACTCAGCAGCATTTCAATTCCTTTCCGGCCTCTCCGCGGCAGTAAAGGTTTTTAACGAACCATCTCCAGAATCTTATCCCGCACGATCGCAGCATCCTCAACCGTCTTGATCACTGCCATTACTGTATCGTCCCCCGCGATACATCCAGCGACTTCCGGCAGATTCATATCATCCAGCGCCGCAGCGACGGCCATTGCCATCCCGGAAACGGTGCGGATCACAAGGATATTCATCGCCTGCTCTGCTCTGACAAAACCAGCCCGAAGCACGCGGATATACTTGTCAGAGAGCGCCGGGTCAGTCAGTTCATCCCGGACATAAATCTGTCTGCCGCCTTTGCCGGGCTTCTTCGTCAGCCCCAGCTCACGTATATCCCGGGATACCGTCGCCTGCGTTACCGCATAGCCCGCATCGCGGAGCGCATTGGCCAGATCCTCCTGCGTCTCAATATCCTTCCTGCGGATCAGCTCCAGTATCAGATCCTGCCTTTTTTTCTTCATGCCATCCCCCTAGATTTCTTATCTTCAGCTGAATTCCGTGCTCAGCCGGATATTTTTCTGTGCAGCGTCTCCAGAAAGCTGCGTCTGCTCAGTTTCACCAGACGTGTGACCACATCCGCCTTCGTCACAGTCAGCTTTTCTCCGCTCACCATGACCCGTCCGGCATTCCCGTCAAAATCTGCCTCCGCCTCAGCGACTGCGCCGTCCTTGAGTCTCCCCACTTCGACCTCAATCCGATCCTCCGCCGAGAGGATGATGCTTCGCGTACTCAGCGTGTGCGGACAGATCGGCGTCATCACCACCAGCTGGGCACCCGGTTCCACAATCGGACCGCCCGCTGAGAGGTTGTACGCCGTGGACCCGGTCGGCGTCGAAAGAATGATTCCGTCTGCACTGAACGTGTTCAGGTAGCTCCCATTGACATAAATATCATAGTTCAGAATCCGCAGTGCGCCGATCCGGCCCAGAACAATATCATTCAACGCATAGCCGCACATAACATCCGGGATCGTCCCCTGGATCATCATGCGCTCCTCGATTTCGTAATCACCGTGAATCAGCTGGGTCAGCGCCTCCCTCCAGCTGTTCTTTTCCACCTCCGCCAGATATCCGAGCGTACCCAGATTAATGCCCAGGATCGGAATGCCGCTGCCGATCGAACGCCGCGCCGCCTGCAGCACTGTGCCGTCTCCGCCCAGAACCAGAATACAGTCCGTCTCCGGCTTGATGATCTCCTCCGTCTCCGGAATCACACAATCAAGGCCCTGCTTCTCCAGAAAGGCCTCCACCTCGTGCGCGACCTTCAGCTCCGGATCCTTGGAACGATTGACTACCAGCGAAAAATATTTCATCCTGTCACCCGCCGTCTCAAATCAACTGTCGGACGCCTCCCCGAAGGATGCGTGCGAACGCTTCACCAGCTCCGGGATCCCCGTCAGCAATTCACTGCTCACCTCCGGAGAATCCGTTTTCTTCAGATACATCAGATATTCAATATTTCCCTCCGGTCCGCGGATGGGCGAGAAATCCAGTGCGAGAACGGAAAAGCCGTCACTGACAGCCGTCATCACCGCTTCCCGGATCACTTCCTCATGAACGGCAGGATCCCGGACAACGCCCTTGCGCCCGACCTTGTCCCGCCCCGCCTCAAACTG
>JAFTFP010000225.1 GCA_017449485.1 Lachnospiraceae bacterium | reverse complement strand
TCTTCTCGCTGAACTGATTGTCTGCGTCCACCTCCAGCAGGTGCTCTCCTGCCGGCAGATCCTTCAGCACAATCTCAAAAGGTGTAAACGCATTGTAATGTGTTCCGACCTCTTTTCCGTCCACATAGACCGTCGCGGTGTGGCTGACGCCCTGGAAGATGAGCCGGACATTTCCTTCGCCGCTGAAGTGCCTGGTGAATCTTCCGACACCCCGATAGGCGGAAAACTGCGGAAGACTCTCCCAGCAGCACGGGACCACTACAGGATAAATCTCTCCCGCGTGTTCGCCGCTGCAGGGTGAGAAAGTCCACCCGCTGCCGGACAGATCCCGCACTTCTCTGACTTCGTTCTGGCAGAAAGTTCTGATCATATTTTCTCTCCTCTATTCAGAAATACAGGCCGGCTCCAAACTCTCATCGGGTTCAGCCAGCCTGTATTGATTATACTTTGCCAAATGTGTATCAGCCCTTGATACCGGAGGTTGCGACACCTTCCACGAAGTACTGCTGCAGGAAGGCGAACAGAACCAGAACCGGAATCAGCGCCACCGTTGCGGCAGCCATGATCAGCGCGTAGTTCGATGAATACTGCGTGTTGAACATACGCAGCATGATCTGCAGGGTCTTCTTGTTTGCGGAAGACAGGTAGATCAACGGACCCATGAAGTCGTTCCACTCAAAGGTGAAGGACGTGATGCACAGGGTCGCGATCGCCGCCTTGGACAGCGGCAGCATGATCCGCGCATAGATGCCGTATTCATTCAGTCCGTCTATTCGCGCCGCCTCCAGCAGCTCCGTCGGTATGCCCATATAGAACTGCCTCATCAGGAACACGCCTGTCGCTGTAAACGTGTGCATCAGGATCAGGCCCAGATGCGAGTCGGTCAGATGGAACCGCGTCATCATGATATACTGCGGAACCATGTAGACCTGCCAGGGAATCGAGATCGTCATGACATACAGCATGAAGACGGTATTTCTTCCCTTGAATTCAAGTTTTGCAAAAGCATACGCTGCAAAACTGGAGGTCAGGATCTGCAGGATTGTAACGATGATGGTCAGCTTCGTGGAATTCAGGAAGCCGGTGACCAGCGGAACCTTCTGCCAGATTTCACTGTAATTGCTCCACTGCGGGTCTGTCGGGATCCACTGAATCGGGAAGGCGAAGACGTCTTTCTCCAGCTTCAGGGAGGAGGAAATCATCCACGCGAACGGGATCAGCATGATCACGGCCAGAACAATCAGGAATGCATAGGTAACTATTTTTGTGACATAATAGCCAGTCGTCTTCTGTTTGGATTCCATGTCATGCCTCCTTTAATAATTTGTGAATTTCTTTTCCATGCGGAACTGGAAAAGCGTCAGCAGAATGATAATCACAAACAGGACCATCGCGACGGCGCTTGCGTAACCGAACTTCATGCTCACGAAAGCGCTGTTGAAAATGTGGTACGCCAGAACCTTCGTCGCCTCGCCGGGGCCGCCCTGCGTTGTAATGTACATGATGTCGTAAGATTTGAAGGTAGCTACGACCAGCATCATCAGAACGAAGAAAGTAGTCGGTGTCAGGCAGGGCCAGGTGACATTGCGGAACTTCGCCCAGCCGTTTGCGCCGTCGATCTCTGCAGCCTCATACAACTCGGAAGGTACACTCTGCAGGCCGGCCAGATAAACGACCATGTAGTAGCCCATGCCCTTCCAGACCGTCAGGCCGATGATCGTCGGCATAGCCCAGACCTGGGATGCGGCCCATCTCGGCGGATTCTCTACGCCCAGGGACATCAGCATTCCGTTGACCGGGCCTCTTTCCGGATTGAACAGGGCCATCCAGACCACGGCCACTGCCACGAGTGATGCCACATACGGGAAGAACAGAACCGAGCGGAAGAAGGTTTTGCCCTTGATCGGCTTGTTCATCAGCATGGCAAGTCCCAGTGCGATGAACAGCGTCAGCGGTACCGTGACGACCGTGTAGTAAAGAGTATTCTTCAATGCGATCCGGAAGCTCCTGTCCTGCGTGAACATGTAACGGAAGTTCTCGAGACCGACGAATTTTACGCCCTGGTTACCTGCGCTCCACTCACACAGGCTCAGGAAAAGTGAGAATACGATCGGCACAAATGTAAAAACAAAAAAGCCGATCAGATTGGGAAGGATAAAGGATCATGCCACCAGCGTCTTTTTCCGCTTGAGCGCCCCCTTATTCGAATTCTGGATATTTTTTTTCTGATCCGCCATGCTATCTCCTTTCCTCCTGGAATCCGGCTTACGCCGGGATCTGCATCCCCCCGATGCAGCTTCAGTGAAAGTCGTCCATAAAGGTTAATTGAATGGTTCAATGAAAAACTAAACAAAACGGACCGGGCGGAAGCCGTTTGACGCGGAACCGCCCGGTCCTGCCATTATCGGAATGACCGTTTATACCTGGTATTACTGCAGAGCGTTGACTCTGTCGATCATGTTCTTGACGCCCTCTTCAGGTGTCTCGGTACCAGTCATGATCGCGCTGTGCTCTTCACCGATGATGGTATCGATATCGCCGGCCTTCTCGGACATCGGGAACTCAACGACATAGTTGTCGATGTTGATGTACTTGGAAAGTCCTTCAGGAGCGAACTCGTTGGTCTCAGGGATCTTATCGAAGATCTCATTGATGGCATCAGAGCCGTAGCCCGGAAGAATACCGGTTGCAGCCAGAACCTTCGCACCTTCTTCGCCGCAGACATACTTGATGAACTCCCATGCAGCTTCCGGATGCTCAGCATATGCACCAATGGTGACAGGGGTGATGCCGCCGACAGCCTTCTCGTTGCCTACACCTGCGTTGTTCGGCAGTGCGCAGACGCCCCAGTGGAAATCAGCGTTCTCAACCAGCATGTTGATGAACCATGTGCCCATCTGAAGCATTGCTGCCTGATGATTGTACATAACGCCCGAATAGTGGATGTTGCCGGACTTCAGTGCGCCGTAGTCCTGGATGTATCCTGCATCCTGCATTGCCAGCATGGTCTTGTAGTAAGGGATCAGGCTCTCGTAAGTGGAAGTGTCAAGCTGGTTGAACTCCTCGGTGCGTCTTGCAAACATGGAAGCGTTGGAAGCCCATGTGTGCATGTGTGCGCCGTAAACCTTGTCGTTTCCGGAGCCGCTGGTCATCTTCTCAGCCAGATCGTAGTAATCCTGCATGGTCATGCCATCTTCCGGATACGGTACGCCTGCTGCATCGAACAGATCCTTGTTGTAGAAGATCATGTTGTTGTCCTTACGGAACGGAACACCGTAGGACTTGCCGCCCTGGCCGAGCTGCTCGATCAGGCCGCTGTAATTTGCCTTGTCAAAATCCGGATCTCCATCCATGAACTGATCCAGCTCCATCAGGTGTCCGCCTGCGATCAGTGCGCTCATGGTCGGCAGATCCTTCAGGAAGACAACGTCGAAGTTCTGGTTGCCGGCGAGCTGTGTCTTGATGGTGGTCGGGTACTCGTCTGCCGGGAACTCTACGACTTCATACGCAATGTTGGGATAAGCCTGGGAGAATGCGTCAAACATGGTCTTGTAATACTCTGTGTTGGAATAATCCCACAGAGCGACGCGGATGGTGACCTGCTCGTCAGCTGCCGGAGCCGCCGCCTCTTCTGTCGAAGCGCCGTCTGCGGGTGCTGCCGCCGGAGCTGCGCCGGTGGAACCGCATCCTGCCAGAACGCTGATAGCCAGTGCTGATGCCAGAATTGCTGATAAAATCTTCTTTCTCACAATATTCCTCCTTATGCTGAAATACGCAGCCATCGCTGCAATGTGTGAGCTACATAAAAAAGATAATGTAATTTTTACAATGTTTTATGGCATTTTGTGCATTATTTATGTTATATTGTGCATGTGGATAATTAAAACATGCCAAAAACTGTCTATTAGCGACAACAAAGTCAGTGGGTCACTATTGCTTTTTGTGCATTCTTATTGCGGCCCGGGAGTCTGAAAATGAGAAAAAGCAACGAATTGCCCTATTATAACACTCGGAATACCCTTCTGATCCAGAATGCCACGCCCGCCGACTATACGCGGCAGGAAAAATACAGTCAGGAGCTGCCGTTCACCGTCATCGAGATCCAGCCTCCGAACCGGCTTTATACCGTCAGTCACCGGATCGGTCTTGGATTCAAGGGAGACGGCGCTCATCTGCACACGGGGTATTATGAGTTTCTTCTGTTTCTGGAAGGCGACGTTCAGTTTCTGCTGAACGGAAAGCAGTACCACCTCTCCCCCGGGGATCTTCTGATTATTCCGCCGGATATGGTGCACAAGGCTGAAGTCAACGACACGATTACCTACAACCGGATCATCCTGCACCTCTCCATGCCCCTTCTGCATGAACTGTCCACCCCCAGGACAGATTTTGACTCTCTTCTGCTTACGCGCGGCGGATCCTCGTGGCACCTGAACCCGCAGAGCTTAAGTGAGCTGGTCCGGAAAGTCGACCAGATTCCGGAACTTGAAGCCTCTCAGAAGGTCGCCTCAGATGCTCTGATCCGGGCTTATCTGACAGAGATTCTCGTCTCCATTCTGCAGATGATTGAGGGAAAAAGCGCTCAGCAGGTGTCCTCCGGCTCCACGGTTCTCACGGAGCGGATTCTGCGCTATGTGCATTCGCATTATACGGAGAACATTTCAATACAGAAGATTGCGGATGATCTGAGCATCTCCCGCTCTCTGCTCAGCCATGAATTCAAGAACAATTACGGCGAGAGTCTGTGGCAATATGTCATTGATCTGCGCCTTGCCAACGCGCAGAAGCTTCTTTCCGAGGGCAGCAATGTGACAAACGCCTGCTTCGACTCAGGTTTTCAGAACTATTCCAACTTTATCCGGCTCTTCACGAAGACCTTCGGCATCACACCGCGCAGGTACGCCGAGAGCGGCAGAACAGAAAGAAACGGGACGGTCTACCTGTAAGGCAGATCGTCCCGCGCAGTTTAAAAATGTATTACCAGATAAACAGTTCTTTCCCGGTCAGCTTCATGACCGCCTCCAGGAAATAGTAATCTCCATAGATGATCGTAAACTCATGCTGCTCATCGTGATAAGCCGCCGTGCACTTCTCCAGCAGCTGATCCGTCTCAGAATCCCAGGAGCAGCGCTGCTCATCCAGTGTCTTCAGGAGTCTCAGAGCGGCGCTCAAATACACATCGCCGTCCCGACCGCCGACGGCCTTGGACAGCTCAATCAGACCGCAGGCGGCAATGGCAGCCGCCGTCGAATCCTCCCAGGTTACCTCTGCCGGCTGCCGGAAGTCGACCGGAATGAAACCGCTCTCCGGAATATTCGCGATGAAATAATGAGCGATGCGGCGCGCCGTGTTCAGATACCGCGCGTCCCTGGTGTGCAGATAGCTCAGCGTAAAGCCGTATAGTCCCCAGGTCTGGCCGCGTGTCCACGAGGAACCAACCCCATAGCCCTGGCCGCCCAGCGATTCAACCAGCTCGCCGGTCTCCGGATCAAAGCGCAGAATGTGATTCACCGAGCCGTCTTCCCGCACGAAGCAGCGCATCGCCGTATCCGCGTGCGCGACAGCGATCTGGTAAAAGCGCGGATCCCCGGTCACATCAGCCGCCCAGTACAGCAGCGGCAGATTCATCATACAGTCGATGATCGCCATGCCGCGGCGGTCCACGTCGCCCCAGTCGTTCCAGGCGCGGATAAATCTTCCTGCCAGATTAAAGCGCCCCGCCAGATTGTTGGCTGCGATGATGCCGCGGTTCTTCGACGCCGCATTTCCATCAACGCGGTAATGTGCCACAGCCGTGGGCAGCCACTTGAAGCCGTTGTCATGATCCAGGCCGGTCCAGTCCATCAGAACCCGGTCCAGCTTCTGCTCCAGCAGCTCGGCTTCTTCCTTATACAGATCCTCTCCGGTCAGCTGATAGAGCTGCCACAGGATACCGCCCCAGAATCCGTTGGTCCACCAGTTGATATCTTTCTCCGTCAGATCAATGAACCGCCCGTTTTCCGTCGTGTACGGGACGACGTTCCGGTTCCGCTCCACAACCGCCTTCATCTTCGTGATCAGCTTTTCCTGTACCTGATCTGCCCACATTCCGGCTTCCTTCGACAACATACTCTTCCTCCTTCTGTGCATGAAACCTGTTCTTAGGTGCCTGTGTTAATTATCTGTACTCAGCCCGCTCTCCGTCCCGTAGACCTCGATCTGCGTCAGAGCCGGGAAAGGACTCGGATCATCCGCTTTGATCAGTGCCTCAAGACGCACCCAGGTGATGCCGGATTTTGCCTGATCCAGCCTGAAGCAGTGGGGCTCGCCGACCTTCTTCTCCATCGGCAGCTGCATGCTGGTTCCGTCTGAGAAAACCAGCGTTCCCATCACCCACCAGTTGTCGTGCGGGAAGTCCGCGCGGGTGTAGAGCCGGATCTCGTCGATGTCCACCGGCCGGCCGAATTCCAGCGTCAGCGCCGCGTCGTCCTGCCGGTTGATGCCCCAGGACTCATAGGGCCACTCGCCGTGGGATTTTGCCGCCAGCACGCCGTCGATCGCGTTGCGCGCCGCGAAGACCGCCTCGCCCCGCGTCTCCACATTGGCAGAGGCATGGGGAAAGACGCCGCAGGCCTCGTGCTGGTCGAAAGGATTCAGCGCCAGGTTGCGGTACCGGCGAATCTCAAAATCCCGTGCGCGGCGGATCGTCAGATAATGGCGGTTCCCGAAGAAACACAGCGGATTGTAGCTGGTCTTCTTCTCATAGAAGGGAACCGGATACAGAATCGACTCGCAGGCGACATACACCAGCGCCTCATCCAGCGCCGCGTCCGCCCGCACCACATAGAACTGCCCCGGCTCCAGCCCGGAGAACTCGATCACATCCCCCTTGCGGTACTCGCCGTCCCAGGCCAGTACCACCTGATCCGTGCCCTGCTCCAGTGCCTTCGGCACATGATCCCAATCGTTGTAAACCTGAATCTGCATTACTTCCTCCCTATTGTGGGACGGTGCTCTGTCCCCTCGTCCCATTTTTGGGACGGTGCTCTGTCCCCTCGTCCCATTTATTACGAAATAATTGCCCGGAACTCGTGGTCTGTCATGCGGGCGAGGATGCGCCAGCAGGCGTGTTTCCAGACGATGCTAAGGCGCGCGTCGTTGATCGGGCATTCCTCCACGCGCACATCCTGCACGCCCTGGAGAGTCATTTCTGCCAGCGATCCGATGCGGATGCAAACGCTGTTTTCAGCTCCGTCCACAATTTCCGGCGTCTCATAGGTCATCAGCGACAGCAGGCACGGAAGTGTGCCCTCATAGTGATCGCTGATTTCCACGCCTTCTCCCTTTTTCAGGCATGTCTTTCGGATGTACCGGTGCACCTCTGGGTGCGCATAGGCGCCGGC
>JAFTFP010000224.1 GCA_017449485.1 Lachnospiraceae bacterium | reverse complement strand
CGAATATATGGGCCGGTTGGGAATGCCAGTCCCGGAAGGCCTTCAGATGGACATTTCGGGGATGAGCTTCTATGAGACCGCGGTCTATTTCAAGGAGCGCTTCCATGTGCAGGACAGCATCGAGAAGATCATGGATGACTGGAATCAGATGGCCTTTCTGAAATATCAGAATGAGGTCCGCTGCAAGCCAGGCGGCGTGGAATACCTGCGCTGGTGCCGCGATCACGGCATTCTGCTGGGCGTCGCCACCAGCAATTCCAGAATTCTGGTCAATGAAGTCTTAAGATCCAACGGGATTGAAGAGCTTTTTGGCGCTGTCGTGACGGGCAGTGAAATCCTGAACGGAAAGCCGCAGCCGGATATCTACCTGACTGCTGCTGAGCGGCTTGGCGTGGATCCGGCGCGCTGTCTGGTTTTCGAGGACGTGGTGCCGGGCATTCAGGCGGCGCTGGCAGCCGGCATGCGGGTCATTGCAGTAGAGGATGACGCATCGCGGTCGCAGGAGGATCAGAAGGCTTCCCTGGCAGATGCGATGATCCGGGATTTTTATGATATTGAACTCCGGGACTGATAAAGGGCAGAGGAAGGTTACAGATGACAGGAAGCACAAAGGCGGTAAAAGGCGAGTACGGTGCGATTCGCCAGGCCAGAAAAAAACAGGTGCTGATGACAGTGATACTGCTCAGCGTAGTGCTGGCGATGTTTTTCGGCGGCCTGCATTACTACGGAAGCAACCGGAATATTTTCTCCATCATGGCGGCGCTGTGCTGTCTGCCGACCGGCTGGAGCGCAGTAAACCTGATCATGCTGCTGCGGGCCGGCATGTGCAGCGAAGCGGCGCATCAGCAGATCGAAAAGACGATTGATGAGCATCTGCCGGCGGATCAGACCCTGACGCAGGCCTATGACCTGTATCTGACAGGCTACAGCAAGAATTTTCAGCTCAGCCATACAGCCATCCGCGGGAAGAATATTGCTGCCCTTACGGAAGATGATCGTATTGACCCGCAGGCCGGCGAAGAGCATATCCGGAAGATGATTTCAGGCGACGGTTTCGAGGGCTATACAATCAAGATATACACTTCACCGGAGAAATATATCCAGCGCCTCGGCAGTCTGTGTGAACTGGAGCGGGGCAACCCGGAACGGGAGGAAAAGCTCCGAAACACCCTTCTGGCCATTTCTCTATAGGAGCGTGCTGATGCAGGAACGAATCGCAGACAGACAGGCCGAGGGAATGCGCCTGGATAAATTCTTAAGAAAAGTGCTGCCCGGTGCACCGGATTCCTTTCTTTACAGAATGCTCCGCAAGAAGAATATTGTGGTGAATGAGACCCGGGCGGAAGGAAGCCTTCTTCTTCATGAGGGTGACCGGATCCGTCTGTATCTGTCCGATGAAACGATCGAGCAGTTCCGCGCAGGCAAGGAAGAGCTTCAGCGAGGCGAAGCCATTCTGCAGGAAGCGCAGGCAGCCTATCGGACGCTGCGCGGCCTCCGCGTCATTGAGCAGACCGGGGACGTTCTGTTTCTGCACAAGCCGGCGGGGATCCTCTCCCAGAAGGCGGATCAGAAGGAGCCTTCTGCCAACGAGTGGCTGATCGGTTATCTTCTTCAGGCAGGCCGGGTGAGCGCTGAATCACTGAGTGACTTCAAACCGTCCGTGTGCAACCGCCTGGACCGCGGAACCGACGGAATTCTGATTGCTGCCGGCACGCGGCAGGGAGCGCGGGAGATGACCCGGCTCATCCGCGAGCGCAGCATCCGCAAGTTCTATCAGATGATTGTGCTGGGCAGGATCACGAAGGCCGGAGAAGCCCGAAGCCTTCTTGAAAAGAATCATGAGCAGAACCGCACGCGGGTTCTGCAGGCGGATAAAAGTAAAGACGCCAACGCGGTGACCCTGTACCGTCCCATCCGCAGCTTTATGGATCCGACAGGCCGCGAGGCGACCCTGGTGGAGGCTGAACTGGTCACCGGACGGCCGCATCAGCTGCGCGCCCAGTTCGCTGACATGGGACATCCCATTGCTGGCGATGCAAAATATGGCAACGCTGGGTGGAATAGTGCACTGAAAAAAGCGTGCGGCATTCACACACAGGTGTTATCCTGTATCCGGGTAGAATTTCCGGCATTTCCGGAAGACTCTTCCCGGACGCTGCAGGAACTTAATGAGCGCATTATCTGCCTGCAGCCGCCTGCCTGTTTTGACAGAATGCAGAAAGAGTAAAGAATCATGGCTACCTGGAGTTCCAGAGGTCTGCGGGGATCTGTTCTGGAAGAAATGATCAACCGCACCAATGAAAAATATAAAGAACAGAAGCTGGCACTGATCCAGAAAGTACCAACGCCGATCACACCCATTAAAATCGACCAGGAAACGCGGCATATCACGCTGGCCTATTTTGATCAGAAGAGTACGGTCGACTACATCGGCGTCATTCAGGGGATTCCGGTATGCTTCGATGCCAAGGAGTCGGCAGAGATGACTTTTGCCCTGCAGAATGTTCATCCGCATCAGGTGGATTTCATGAAGCGGTTCGAGGAACAGGACGGCATCGCGTTTTTCCTGATTTATTATTCCAAAGAGGATTTCTTCTATTATCTGCCCCTGCGGCATTTCCTGCCGTTCTGGGAGAGAGCTGAAGCTGGAGGCCGTAAAAGCTTCCGATTTGATGAACTCGATAAGACCTATATTTTGCCGCACCATTCCAAGTCAGCTGTGATGGTTCCCTATCTGGAACTGATCAACAAGGACCTGATGGAGCGAGAAGAAACAGAGTAATGCGAGGTGACAGGAATGCGTAAAAGACAGGAACTGGTTCACACCCCGGAAGGTGTCCGCGACAGCTACGGCCCGGAATATCAGCTGCAGCTGAGCGTGACGGAACAGATCCGGCGGAAGATGAAGAGTTATGGCTTTGAGGATCTGAAGACGCCGACCTTTGAGTTCTTTGATGTTTTTTCCAGCCAGATCGGAACGACGCCCTCCAGAGAGCTGTATAAATTCTTCGATAAGGAAGGCAACACGCTGGTTCTGCGGCCGGATTTCACGCCTTCTGTCGCGCGCTGCACAGCCAAATATTATGCTGAGGAGAGCAGACCGATCCGGTTCTGCTATCAGGGCAGTGCGTTTTCCAATACCTCGAATCTGCAGGGCAAGCTCAAGGAATCGACCCAGAGCGGCGCGGAGCTGATGAATGATCCGTCTGTCTACGCAGATGCGGAGATGATTGCGCTGCTGACAGAATGCCTGCAGGCAGCCGGGCTGTCCCGCTTCCAGATCACCGTCGGCAATGTGGAATATTTCCGCGGTCTGTGTGAGGCAGCCGGCATGGACGAAGAGACGGAAGAGACGCTGCGGGAATACATCTCTGGGAAGAATTTCTTCGCCGCAGAGGATCTGCTGCGCAGCGAGAAGATTGATCCGGCCTATCAGGAGCTGTTCCTTCAGATCACGAATTACCGCAAGAACGAGCAGGAGCTGCAGGAGGTTCTGGACCGCACGGACAATCAGGGCGCAAGAAAGGCACTGGAGCGGCTGATTACGCTGCATCGTCTTCTCAAGGTCTATGGCGTTGAAAAATATGTCAGCTACGACCTCTCGCTTCTCTCAAAATATCATTATTATACCGGGGTGATTTTCAAGGGCTATACCTACGGCGTCGGCGAAGCGATTGCTTCCGGCGGCCGCTATGACAGCCTCTTGTCACATTTTGGCAAGGATGCCGCTGCGATTGGATTCATGATTCCGGTGGACATCCTGCTGGAGGCTTTAAAGCGCCAGAATCTGCTGCCGGATGAGGCGCAGCAGGATGAAGTTGTGCAGCTGACGTACACAGATGAGAACTTCTCAGAGGTGCTTGAGCGCGCGCGGGCGCTGAGGATTCAGGGCCGCCGCGCGGTAATGATCCGCGAAGAAGGCAGGGACGCTTAAAGGAGGTATCTGACGATGGAATATCTGACCATTGCCCTCACGAAAGGGCGCCTGGCCAACAAGACAATGGACCTCTTCGAGAAGGCCGGATTCACCTGTGAAGAGATGAAGGAAGAGGGAACCAGGAAGCTGATCTTCACCAATGAGGAGCAGGGACTGAAATTCTTCCTGGCCAAAGGACCGGATGTGCCGACGTATGTGGAATACGGCGCGGCGGATCTGGGTGTTGTCGGCTCGGATATCATTATGGAGGAAAGCCGCAGAGCCTATGAAGTGCTGGACCTGGGCTTTGGAAAGTGCAGGATGTGCGTGTGCGGTCCGAAGGAAGCAGCGGAGAAGCTGCGGCACCACGAGATGATCCGGGTTGCCAGCAAATATCCTGCGATCGCGAAGGAATACTTCTATAACCGCAAGCATCAGACCGTCGATATTATCAAGCTGGGCGGCTCTGTGGAGCTGGGCCCGCTGGTAGGTCTATCAGATGTCATCGTGGATATCGTGGAGACCGGCTCGACGCTGCGTGAGAACGGCCTGGAGGTACTGGAGGAAATCTGTCCCCTTTCTGCGCGGCTGATTGTCAACCAGGTCAGCATGCAGATGCAGTCTGAGCGAATAAATGATATGATTACAAGGATCCGGCGGGCACTATAAGAGGGCATAGAGGAGAAAAATCAGATGAGAATTGTCCGTTTAAATGACGAAACCAGGCAGGAGGCACTGCGCGCACTTGTGGGCAGTAGCCCGGAAGGCTACCCGG
>JAFTFP010000223.1 GCA_017449485.1 Lachnospiraceae bacterium | reverse complement strand
CTAAAGCCAGCCTGATGGTGGAAGATGCTGAGGGCCGGTGCGTGACCCAGGAAGTGCATGAATTTAAGGCGCCCGGTATTCTGCAGGGTATGCACAACACGGAGAAATCCATTGAAAGCTTTGCCAGAAGCTGTTTTTCCTATGCCCTGGATCAGAAGCTGGATCTGTGGTTCTCAGCCAAGGACACCATCTCCAAGGTCTATGACGGCGAATTCCGGGATGTTTTCGATCGGATCTATGAAGAAGAGTATAAGGCGGCTTTTGAGCAGGCAGGCCTGACTTACTTCTACACGCTGATTGATGATGCAGTCGCGCGTGCAATCCGCTCAGAGGGCGGTTTTGTCTGGGCGCTTAAGAATTATGACGGAGATGTGATGAGTGATATGATGGCGACAGCTTTCGGATCGCTTGCCATGATGACCTCCGTCCTGGTTTCACCCGATGGCTGCTATGAATATGAGGCGGCACACGGAACAGTACAGCGGCATTATTACCGGTATCAGAGAGGCGAGAAGACCTCGACCAACTCTGTGGCGACCATTTATGCCTGGGCCGGCGCATTAAAAAAGCGCGGCGAGCTCGACGCGCTTCCGGAGCTGACCCAGTTTGGTGAAAAACTTGAGCAGGCGGCGCTGCAGACGATTGCGAAGGGCAAGATGACCGGAGATCTGGCTGCCATCACAACGCTGCCGGCGCAGTCGGTTCGGGTTCTGGACAGCGAAGAATTCATAAAGGCGATCCGGGAAGAGCTTCAGGCTCAGCTCTGAAGAGATTCCCACTGCTCATAGAGACCTGCGAGCTCCGGCTCAAGGGTCTCTTTTTCATTTACCAGTGCAGCCAGCTTCGCCAGATCCGTACAGTTTTCGGGGAGAGCCATTTCTTCGTCCAGCTGACGAAGCTTCTCTTCCAGAAGAGAGATCCGCTCTTCACATTTTGCCAGATCAGAAGCCAGCTTGCGGGCTCTTGCCTGTTCTTCCTTCTGCTGCTTCCAGGCGTCTACGCCGACGGGAGCAGTCTCAGAGGCAGGAGCGGGAGAGTCTGCTGCCGGAGTGCCGGGATTTACGGCCTCATCGCCGGCAGAGGCCTTAGCCAGCTGAACCAGATTGCTGCCGACTTCTGCGGATTTGGACAGATAGTAATCGTAGTTGCCCATGTACCGCGCGGGCACCTCCTCAGAATCGTTTCCGGAATAGCTGACCAGGACCTGGTGCGTCAGCTCGAGAATTCTGCTGGCGGTATGGTTGATAAAATACCGGTCATGTGAGACATACAGCACGGTTCCTTCATAGGAATTCAGCGCGTTCTCAAGGACTTCCTTGGACACCAGATCCAGATGGTTGGTGGGCTCGTCGAGGATCAGGAAATTGGCCTCGGAAAGCATCAGCTTCGCCAGGGAGACACGGCCTTTTTCCCCGCCGGAGAGGTCGGCGATCTTCTTAAAGACCGCTTCTCCTGTGAACAGGAAGGAGGCGAGCAGATTGCGGATTTCCGTATTCGTCATATCCGGGTGCGCGTCACTGATTTCCTCGAAGACGGTGTTCTCATCGTTCAGGACGTGGTGCCCCTGATCGTAGTAGCCGACATGGACGTTGGTGCCATAGCGCAGATAACCTGCATCCGGCTCTGTGAGCTGATTCAGGATGCGCAGAATGGTGGTTTTTCCGGTTCCGTTGTCACCGATGAGGGCGACATGCTCTCCGCGGCGCACGTCAAAGGAAACGCCGGAGAAGAGGCGTCTTCCGTCGTAGGATTTGGATAGATCCTCCACATGCAGTACATCCCGGCCGCTGCGGATGCAGGGGGTGAGTACCAGGTGCATGTCGTCGCGGAGCGTGACCGGGCGGTTTACCTGCTGCATCTTGTCCAGCATCTTTTCCCGGCTCTCGGCGCGTTTGATGGACTTTTCCCGGTTGAACTGGCGAAGCTTGGCGATCACTTCCTCCTGATGCCTGCGCTGGGCCTGATTATTCAGAAAAGCTTTCCATTCTTCCTCGCGGAGTGCTTTCTTGCGCTCTGCATAGGCGGAATAATTCCCGTTATAGACGAGGACTTTCGTATTTTCGATCTCGATGATCCTGGTAACCGTGCGGTCCAGGAAATAGCGGTCGTGGGAGACAATCAGCACAGTTCCGCGATAATTGGAAAGGTATGTCTCAAGCCAGCGGATGCTGCCGATGTCCAGATGGTTCGTGGGCTCGTCGAGGATAATGAGATCCGGCTTTAAAAGAAGGAGCTTGCCGAGGGCAACACGTGTCTTCTGACCGCCGGAGAGGATTCCGATCTTCTTATCCCGGTCTTCGTCGGTAAATCCGAGGCCGCGGAGAATCCCTGTGATTTCGCCGCGGAAGGCATAGCCGTTTTCTTCGCTGAAGCGGCGCTGCAGCTCGGTGTATGCTTCAATCGCGGAGGCATCGCCGGACTGCATTTCCTGCTCAAGTACGTGAAGACGTTCCTCCATTGCAACGAGATCCCGGCGGACTTCCAGAAGCTCTTCATAGATCGTTCGGCCCGAGGAGATATCCTGATTCTGGGCCAGATAACCAACTGAGACATCCTTGGCATAGGTCACAGTACCGGAATCCGGTGCCTGCTCACCGACCATGATGCGCAGAAGAGTCGTCTTGCCGGCACCGTTGTTGCCGACAATAGCCGCTTTTTCACCTTTTTCCAGGTGAAACGTGATGTCGTCAAGGACGACGTGCTCCAGGTATGCTTTTGAAATATGGTGACATGCAGCGATCATAATGACTAATATTACAGCCCGCCGCGGGAGGGTGTCAAATTGACAATGTTTTAACAGGAAATTATACTGAAAAGGATGTGTCAGCTGCCAGGGCAGCTGCGACTAACCGGTTTCAGAAAAAAAGGGAACGGCATGTTGGAAGAGAAGGAAATTTCACAGGCAGTCATCAGCAGACTGCCTCGTTATTACAGATATCTGCAGGATCTGATTGAAGAAGGAACGGAACGCATTTCATCCAGGGAGCTGAGCAGCAGAATGCATGTCACAGCCTCTCAGATTCGCCAGGATTTCAATAATTTCGGCGGCTTTGGCCAGCAGGGGTATGGGTATAACGTCCAGTACCTGCACGATGAGATCGGCCAGATTCTAGGGCTGGATCAGGAGCACAGCATGGTTCTGATCGGCGCAGGCAATCTGGGTCAGGCGCTGGTGGGCTATATGAATTTCAAGCGCAGAGGCTTTGTCTTCAAGGCGGCTTTTGACTGTAAGCCGGAGCTGGTCGGAAAGAAAGTCGGGCAGGTGGTCATTCGTCCCATGAGTGAACTCACCACGCTGATTGATCGGGAAAAGATTGAGATTGCTGTCCTGACGGTTCCGAAGGGGGCTGCGGTGGAGATTGCAAACCAGCTTTCCGGGACCTGTATCCGCGCGATCTGGAATTTTGCCCATGTGGATCTTCCGGTTCCGGAACGGATCCAGGTGGAAAACGTTCATTTGTCTGACAGCCTGATGAAACTGTCCTATCAGATCCGCAGCGATGACATGAACGAAAGCACGAAACAATGAGCATAGATAATTCGAATCAGCTTGGAGATAAAAAGGAGGATAAGGCAGTGGCTGAGTCAGCGGGGCTTGACTGCACAGCCAGAATCTGTGCGGAAATCGACCTGGATGCAATCCGGTTCAATATGGAATCCATGCATCGGAATCTGAATCCGGATGTACAGATGACGGCGGTGATCAAGGCAAACGGATATGGACACGGCGCGGTACGCATTGCCCATGAAATCGAGGACCTGCCATATCTGTGGGGATTTGCGACAGCTACCTTCGAAGAAGCCCGGGAACTGCGGGAGAGCGGTATCCGGAAGCCGATTCTGATTCTGGGCTATGTATTCCCTTACTGCTTCAGGGAACTTGCCCGGCTGGGAATCCGGCCGGCTGTCTTCCGCAGGGATATGATCCGTGAACTGGGAGAGGCCGCCCGGCAGGAAGGAAAGAAAATCTATATTCATATGGCGGTGGACACCGGCATGAGCCGAATCGGTGTTTCAACGGATGAAGCGGGTGCTGATCTGGTAAAAGAGGCACTGCAGGAGACCATGCTGGAAGCAGAAGGCATCTTTACGCATTTTGCACGGGCAGATGAGACAGATCTGTCAGCAGCAGATGCGCAGTATGCGCGCTTCGAATCGTTTCTGCAGCTGGTCAGGGAAAGAACCGGTTATACATTCCCGATCCGGCACTGTTCCAACAGCGCCGGCATCATTTCGCTGCCGTCGTT
>JAFTFP010000222.1 GCA_017449485.1 Lachnospiraceae bacterium | reverse complement strand
TCATAGGTACTTAGAACTGTTCCGCTGTCCATATACGCAGCTTCCTTCGCAGACAGTGCCTCATTATACACAAAGCGGCAGGAGCCGATGGTCTTCAGTATCAGTTCAAGCTGTGCCATATTAGGGTATATTCGATATCTGAAAGCCTTATTATCCATGTTGATCCTCACTTATGTCACTTATGGCGGAAGAATGCGGAAGAATGCGGAAGAATCGGTACATGTTAATTATATCAGAAATCGAACACATGTTCTACTATCAAATATTAATTTAGTCGATTTAGTCGATTCATCTCACCGCCTGTAGAGGCTTGTAGAGGCGGGAGTCTTCTCGACTGGTCGGATAATAGCCAAAATCTTCCGAGGCGCGCCAGATTTTGTCCATTGAAATTATATTCAGGTTCAGCGCCTGTGCCTGCTGCAGAACGCAGTCGACGGCTTCGTCGTGATTCCGGGTCTCCGGGAAGTAGTCCTGCGTCAGGCTGCGGATGCTGAGGCCATATTGAGCGGCAAGGTCCGAAGCATAGGCAAGCAGACTTTCCTTCATCTCCTTCATAACGGCTTCGGATGCGGCTCTCAGCGTAAAACTGACAGAGCCTTCCCCTGAAAACAGATGGTCAGGCCTTCAGAAGCCGGCTGGGTCAGCCCTCTGCGGTAAACCAGACTGTTTTCCGGGTACCCGCTGAGATTATGAAAGGCGTAGATTTCACCGATCTGCTTCTCGCGGATCAGTTCCTTGCAGCGGACAGCGCCCGCGCCGATTTCCTCAGCAGGCTGAAAGATCAGGTAAAGGGTCTGGTCGGTCTGCTGCCGGTCCAGTTCCAGTGCCAGTCCGCACAAGGCAGCCATATGGCCATCATGACCGCATTTGTGCGCTGTGCCATCTTGCAGCGAAGCGTAGGGAAGTGATGGATCGTCCCGCATCGGCAGCGCATCCATATCGGCCCGGAAGGCGATGGGCGGCTTCTCTGCTTTACCCTCTTTTACAACATAGAACCAGCCATCCCGGTCCACGATCTGAAGGGATGTGTTTTCCTGAATGAACGACTTAAGAATCCGGATGGTTTCTTTTTCCTGACCGGAGAGCTCCGGGTGCTGGTGCAGCAGATGCCGGAGTGCAATGATTTTCTGAAGATTTTCTGTGCGCATAGCGGGGTTCCTCTTTCGATATTACTTTTCAGACACGGATGCCGTGTACGCGTCCAATGCTTTCCGGTAGAAGGCTTTCATGTTGTCACGGCATTCTTTAGGGGAGACGATGACGGCATCCTGCCCGAAGCGCTTGAAGTATTCCTCCAGCTGCCGCGGCGGCCAGTTGAAATAATAGGTGTTCCCGTCTGCTCTCAGCACATCCGGCCGATTCTTGGTCACCATCCGGAATTTCTGAATGCCGCGGGCGGTCAGCCGCACCTGTGCCTGCACATCGCCGGATGCGGACTGCGGATTACGCAGAGCAATTTTCTGCAGCCGTGCGCGCACCTGCTCATCCGGCGCAAAGCACTCAGAAGTCGTATACAGTGCGCGGAGCCTGGAGATCCGGAAGGTTCTTGGCTGGCCGTACCTGGCGTCCATGCAGAGAAGATAATTGAACTGTTCCTCCCGGGAAGCCGCGATCATATAGGGCTGGACGGTGAAGACCAGGTCAGGTGCCGTTGTGGAGGAGAATGTAATGATCCGATGATTTCGGATGGCACTGTCCAGACGGTCACAGATCTCGCCGAACAGGATCCGCTCCCGGCCGCTTCGGGAGATGGACAGGTAGGACGCCAGAAGGCCGCTGATATATTGCGATAAAGAAGAATCTGTGAGCAGGTTGTTTTCGATGGATCGCATGATATCGAGAGACGGCCCGCTGACAGTCAGCGTGACAGCGGCCGCTTTCCCCGGCTGCGCGCCGCTGTGCTTGAGATAAGCGCTAACCAGTCTCGATGCAATGGCCTCCGCATGGGAAGCATTCACAGACTGGATACTGGAAAGCTCTGCCAGAACGGAGCGGAACAGCTCTGTTTTCTGATTCCGGTACGGATCAAAATAGTGAATCAGCAGCTCCTTCAGAAAGGCGTTCAGATTCACAGAGCCGTCCTTCTTAAAGAACTCGAACAGCTCGGCATCGTCCTCCAGGCGCGACTTCATTTCCTCGGACAGGTAAATCTTATATTTCTCAGTCATATTTTGCTCCATATTGGGGATGTAGATTAGTATCAATATAGCATAAATAAAAGAAAAAATACATAAAACTGGGGTCGAATAGAATGGCATAGATGATACTTTTAAAACCCTCGTGGATATCTTATGATTTCTATATAGCATAGAGGGCAGTCAGGCAAAATATGGCAGAATGGAGTGTAACGGAAGGAGAAAGCCATGATCGAGATCAGAGGAAAGAGAAATACCGCCATATGCTATGCGTCCGTGATCGATGAGAAGGCCGTGGAGCAGATCCGGCGGATGTGTGATTATGAATTCACAGACGGCAGCAGGATCCGGATCATGCCGGATGTGCACGCCGGAAAGGGATGCACCATTGGTACGACCATGACGGTCACAGATAGGGCGGTTCCCAATATCGTCGGCGTAGATATTGGCTGCGGTATGTACACGACCAATATCGGCAGAGGAGAGCTCGATTATGAAAGACTGGACGAAGCAGCTCATTTCATCCGGTCCGGGCTGAGAGTCTGGGACGAGGAGATCGAGCGCTTTGACCTGACCAGGCTTCGCTGCTTCGACAGCCTGCAGAACCTGAACTGGCTCAGATGCAGCCTGGGGACGCTTGGCGGCGGAAATCACTTCATCGAAGTGGATCAGGCGCAGGACGGCACCCGGTATCTTGTGATTCACAGCGGAAGCCGGAACCTGGGCAAGCAGGTGGCGGAGCTGTATCAGAAGAGGGCAATGGATCAGCACAAGGGCATCGACAATTACAGGAATGACAGGGAGAAGCTGATTCGTTCCTTAAAGGAGAGCGGAGAGAGCGAAAAGATAGAGGCGGCACTGCGGGAGCTCAAGAACAGAAGAGAGCATCAGGCACCGGATATGCCGGAAGACCTGTGCTATCTGAGCGGAGAAGCTTTTCAGGATTATCTGCACGATGTGGAAATCTGCCAGCAGTTCGCGAGAAGAAACAGAGAGCTGATGACGGAAATCATTCTGGAAAGAACCGGGCTGAGAGGGATCGAGTCCTTTCATACGATCCATAACTATATCGATACGGAAGAGATGATTCTCCGTAAGGGTGCGATCGCAGCGCATAAGGGGGAGCGGGTTCTGATTCCCATCAATATGCGGGACGGGAGCATTCTCGCCGTCGGTAAGGGCAATCCGGAGTGGAACTGCTCGGCTCCCCATGGCGCGGGAAGAATCATGTCCAGAAAGGAAGCGGTTCAGAATCTTTCCATGGAGGCATACCGGGAAAGCATGAAGAACGTCTACACAACTTCCGTGAACGAAAACACGCTGGATGAAGCCCCTATGGCCTATAAGTCTCTCGCCGATATCCTGGAGGTGGTAACAGAAACAGTAGAGGTGACGGAAGTGCTGAGACCGGTTTACAACTTCAAGGCATCTGAGCCCTTCAGTTTCCGATAACGGGGATTTCAGTATTGGTTGGCTGCTCTGTATTGGCCCGGCGTCATGTGATAGATTTTAGAGAAGCGGACGTGCAGAGATGATACATCCTGGAAGCCGACCTTCCATGCGATCTGTTCTATTGTCAGATCCGTACACATTATTTTCGGATCACTGAATGCCTTCACAATGAAACTGGGCAGTGGTATTTCTTCTGTGCTGGTGGGTGCTGGGACAGATTTGAACCGGAAAACGGCATCTACACCTTCGAGTGGTTTGACAAGGTCATGGACCTGTGTCAGGCTGCAGGACTGGGCGTCGTGCTGGATCTGTCGATGCATCCGGCGCCGATCTGGGTTCATGAACTCTGCCGGGACTCTTGACGCTCATATTCCGGATATTTTATAATCAGCACATCGAAAACGATTAAGCTGGAGGCCAAGCCGGATATGAGACCTGTCACAGTTTTTATTACAGAAGATGAGAGTATTGTCCGGGAAGGACTCCGGGATATGATTCCGTGGAGTGAGTATGGTTTTGTCTGTGTGGGCGAGGCCTCCGACGGCGAGATGGCATTGCCCATGGTGCGCAGAATCCGGCCGGATATCCTGATTACGGACATCAGAATGCCTTTCATGGACGGGCTCGTCTTCAGCAGGCTGGTCAGCAAAGAACTGCCGAAGACGAGAATTATCATTCTCTCGGGATATGATGATTTTGAATACGCGAGACAGGCAATCGAACTTCATGTGGATCAGTATCTTCTGAAACCCATCACCAAAGCGAACATGATCAAAGCCCTGGAGGAGACCAGAAAGCGGATCGAAGAAGAGCAGGAACAGGAGGAATACCTCCAGCAGTTTATCCGGGAGTCCAAGGAATATGAACATTACGCCCGGCGCGTCTTCTTCGAGAAGATGGTGAGCGGCGGACTGAGTATCTCCGAAATCTATGAACAGGCGGCAAAACTGGAAATAGAGCTGGATGCGGAGTGCTATAATATCGTGCTTTTCAGCCTGCAGACTGCGGGCGAGAGCATCGCCTATTCGGAACAGACATCGGCACTGCAGGACCGGCTGCTCGAGAAGCTTTATCAGGATCCGGATTTTCTTGTATTCCGGGGCGGTGTCTTAAATTATGCTGTTCTTATCAAGGCAGCTGCAGACCAGGTGAAAGATCAGTCAGAGCGGTGCGTTGAAATCATTCGCTCTCAATGCGGGCAGGCCGACGAGAGAACCATCTGGTACGCTGCTCTCGGCACGCCGACGGCGAGACTGAGCGGACTCCCGCAGTCCTACCGGGCGGCGGGACATGCGCTGGCCTATCGTCATCTCATCCCTGAACAGCACATCTTCAGAGCCGCTGAGACAGCGGATTATACGGCGCATCAGAGCTGCATGGACGGCGTGAATGAAGAAACGGCGGATCCGCTGCTGATCCGGAACTTTATTCACAAAGGATCAGAAGATGAAATTGACGATTTTGTCGAAGAATATTTCATCACCCTCGGTGATGCGGCGGAATCGCTGATGTTCAGACAATATCTGCTGCTGAGCGCCCGCATCAACGCGTTGGCCGCTGCAAAGGAGATGGATCTGGACCGCAGTCAGCTGGCTGCGCGGCTTCCGGCACCCGAGATGGAAGAGTCTGCAAATCTTCGGAAATATCTGTCGGAGGTTCTGCATACAGCGATTTCCTTCAGGGATGAGGAAGCGAAAAAGCAGGGCAGCCGTCTGGTGGAAAGCGCCCTTGCATACATTGACGCGCATTATACGGATGAAGCCATCTCGCTCAACTCTGTGGCGAAAGCAATCAATATCAGTACCAATTATCTGAGTGCCATCTTCAGCCAGACGATGGGACTTTCCTTCGTGGAATATCTGACACAGAAGAGGATGACACGGGCCAAGCAGCTGCTGCGGCAGAGCAGAAAGCGCACGAGTGAGATTGCCGCCGAGACAGGTTATAAGGATCCCCATTACTTCAGCTTTGTTTTTAAAAAGACACAGGGGTGTACCCCCAGGGAATTCCGTAATACAGACAGCTGACAGGCT
>JAFTFP010000221.1 GCA_017449485.1 Lachnospiraceae bacterium | reverse complement strand
CGGCCGGCAGTGCACAGCTGGCCATGATCAGCCGGTAGTCGTCCTGCGGCATCTTCTTTCCGTCAAAATATTCCGCTTTGCCGGTCCGCGCGTTGGTCGCGACGACTTCGAACTCCGCGGGATTGCGCTTGATTTCCGGCATACCCAGCGGATCACCGCCATCCGAGTTGGTCAGTGTCGCATAAATATAATGCAGGCCGAACAGATCGCCGGTCTTTAAATAGCTGTCCAGCCCGAAATAGCCGTCCTCATGAATGTGCTGCGTATAAAACCGCAGATTTCTCCCACGCTGCCCCGCCAGATAGGAAGCCGTGTTCGCGGATCCCGCTGAGACACCGATGCAATAGTCAAATGTAATCCCGTCGTCGAGAAACCGGTCCAGAATCCCCGCGCTGTACGCGCACTTCATCCCGCCGCCTTCGACAACCAGGCCCGTCTTGCCGGATTTTGCCTGTTTCTGATCTGCCGCCATCTGATTTCCTTCGCTGAAAAATCAAAATAAAACAGGGCCGGTGGATGACCGGCCCCGGTAATCTTGCTATATTATACTGTCAAAATCTGACTTGCTTCAATGCACATCTGTGCCAGAGTGTTACACATCGCTAATCACAAAATCAATAGGTGATCGTCACTGCGTGGTTGTAAGCGTCGTTTCCTCTTACGATGGCCACCTTGACGGTCTTGCCCAGCAGCAGCGTGCGGACATTGCCCATGTTGGTGTTGTTGTCAATCTTGATCTGCATCTGTCCCTGGTTGGTGTTCAGGTACAGCAGATTCGCCGTGGTCTTCTCGCCTACAACGCCGGTCACAACGGCTGTCGCCTGATTGCTGGTCAGTGCGGTCGTCGGTGCGGTGCTGTTGACTGCAACGGCCACGTGGTTCCACGCGTCATTGCCGCGATAGTAAGCCACTGCGAGGTAGTTGCCGGGCACCATCGCCTGGCAGGCTGCCAGGTTCGAGGTGGCGTCAACCTTGAACTGCATCGTTCCGCCCGGTGTGGACAGGAACAGAATGCTCTCATTGGTTCCCACAACGACTGTGCCCTGTGCCAGTGCCAGCTGTGCGCCGACCGGAACACCGCCGCCGGAAGCAGCTGCGCCGGAAGCGCCGTCAAAGCTGACTGCGTGCATGAATGCATCCGAGCCTCTTGCGACTGTGAGCTTCACGCTCTTGCCGAGGGTCAGCACGCCGGGTGTCGCTGCGCCCTGGTCCAGCTTGATCTGCATGGTGCCGCCGGAAGTCGACAGGAACAGAACGCTCTCATTGGTTCCGCCTGCAACCGTGCCGGCTACTGTGGTGCGCGCGCCGTCCAGGCTTGCGCCGCTGTTCGCCGGAGTCAGACCCACAATCTTCTTCGCGTGATTGTAAGCATCCTCGCCGCGGTAGAAATCTACGCCGACCGTCAGGCCGGGAACCAGGACCTTGCCCTGAGAATAATCGGTATTGCCGTCGATCTTGATATGCATCTGTCCGCCGGCTGTGTTCAGCTTCAGCAGACCGTCATTCGTTCCATCCGCAACCGTGCCCTGCACCATCGTGCCGGAGATGTTCGCGTTGGAACCGGAAGCCGCCGCGGCAGCAAGTGCGCCGTCGACGATCTTGATCGCATGCATGTAAGCATCGGATCCGCGGCCGATGGTCACGGAGAGCTGTCTGCCCAGTACCAGAACGTGGCAGTTGGAAAGATCTGTTGAACTGTCCATCTTGATCAGCATCTGGCCGCCGGATGTGTTCAGCTTCAGCAGGCTGTCCGTCGTTCCGTCTGCGATGGTGCCGTTGACCACTGCGGTATTGACCTTGTCAACCACAGCCTCCTGTGCAATCACTGCGCCGGTGATCTTGGCTGCGTGCATGTAGGCGTCGGAGCCGCGATACACTTCCAGCGTGACCGTCTTGCCCGGGAGCAGCACCTTGCTGTTGCCGAAGTCCGTCGAGGAGTCAATCTTGATCAGCATATCGCCGCCGGAAGTTCTGACCTTCAGGATCTGATCCGTCGTTCCGCCCTGAATGGTGCCTGAAACCGTGATGGTCTGCTCCGCACGGACACTGACCGCTGCAGCGGGTGCCGTCGCAGCGATGGACATAGATGCCACTGCAACTGCCGCGCTAAGCAGCAGACCGCGTACCAATTTCTGAATTCTCATCATCTTCATACCGGGTTACGCCTCCATAATGAACCTGAAACTACTGAGATAACTTCTTAACCTCTGAAGTTGACTAATCTGGTTAATGATAAAAATACTGCATTTATTATAACTGTATTGAAAAAGGATATCAATAGATAAGAAGGGGCAAAATCCGCTCTGAGAGCCAGATTTTGCCCTTTTTATACCTGTTTTATACTGGATTTAGGGGTTCAGTTGAAAATTCCGGGTGTTGACCGGGTCGAACAGCAGGGCTTTTACTCTCCCTCCGGCTCCTTGCCGCTGTTCAGAATCTCGATCATCTCGCGGATCATCTCCTCGTCCTTCAGGCGGAAGAGAACCTCCACGCGCCGGGACGCCTCCATGTCCACGGAGCCGTCTTCCTTCAGAACCGGATCGCTCCAGGAGCGGCCGCTGGTGGAGACGACGTTGCGCAGTGCCTCGGTCTCGTCCTTCGTGAGAATGTCATTGTTGTCGGAGAGGCAGTACTCCGCGACGGAGAAGGCGCGCTTCTGCGACAGGTCCAGGTTGAACATGTAATTGCCGCTCGTGTCCGTGTGGCCTTCGATGATGATCTCCGAGACATAATCCCTGTACTCGGGCGCCATCAGGATTTTGACATAACGCGGGAAGAACTCGCCCAGGAACGCCTCACCGCTCTCCTTCAGATCATCCTTGTTGTATTCAAACAGAATAGTCGAGTCAAAAGTGATCGCGCCGGTGCTCTCATCCACTGCGATGTGGAGATTGGAGTCGTCAAATTCTTCCTTGAGTGCCTCAATCAGCTCACTGCGCACACCGATGATCCGGTCCAGCTTCTCCTGCTGGGAGTCCATCAGCTTCTGCAGCTCCCGCAGCAGTTCATTCTGCTGACGGAGCTTTTCTTCCTGTGAGAGGAGCTTGTCCTCCTGGTCGGCCAGTGCAGAGGCCTGCAGATTCAGCTGTGCCTGTGCCTGATCCAGAAGGGCCTGCTGCGTCCGGACGGTTTCCTGCTCCTCGCGCAGCGCATCCGTCTGCACCAGCAGCTCCTGTTCCTTGCCGAGCAGCTCATTCTGCTTCAGGTCGTATTGTACCTTCGAGTGAAGGACGGTCAGCGAGATGATCAGTACAAAGGCCAGCAGCAGTCCCGCCATCATATCCGAATACGACAGCCAGTAAGTTGTCTCTTCGTCCTGCTTTCTGTGAAATCTCCGTGCCATGGGCTTTCCCTCCCATCAGCGTCTGCGCTGCATCATATCCATCTGGGCCATCAGCCTGCCGGACACATCCGCAAGATCATCCACTGCCTCGCCGAGCTGCCGGACCGTATCTTCCATCCGCTCGTAGGCTGCGGCAATCGTTCCGGGAATCTGATCCGTTGCGCTCTTGATATCCAGAATGGTATCTCTGAAGTGCGTCTCGACCTCAATCAGGTTGTCGTCGATGACGCGGAAGGTGTGATCCACATCGTTCGGCAGCTGGCTGGTCAGACGCTGCATCTCAGCCAGGATGGCCTCCTGATTCTGAACCTGCGTATTCAGCATGAACGCGGTCTTCTCAACCGCTGCCTGCGCATCCAGCAGGCTCTCGTACTGATCCTGTTCCTTTCTGGCCAGTGCCAGGCCGGCGGATGCCTGCTGTCGCAGGTCTGCTGCGGCGCCGGCGATCTCCTGCTGGGATGCCTGCAGTTCACGGACCAGATCAGCCTGCGCAGCCTGCATCCGTCTCTCGCTCTCGGTCTGCATCTGCTGAATTCTCTCTTCTGTCTCACCCTGAGCGCTCTGCAGCAGCTGCATGGCCTCCGTCATCTGTTTGGTGCCCTTCTCCTGGGTCAGATAAATCTGATCAATGGTGTAGGCCAGCTGGGAGAAGCGGTTGCTCAGGGACTTATTCATCTCAGCGATGAAGGCATTGACGACGACGCTCAGCGCATCGAGCTGATTCCGTGTTGCCATATTTCCAAAGGATGCCAGCGTCTGATCAAACCGGTCAAACTGCGGAGAAAGCAGCTCGGAGAGGCCTTCCGAGAGATCCCGTCCAACGGTCGTCGCCAGCGAGCGGATCGCTTCCGTCTGCTTCTCCTGGAGCTCCATCAGTTTGTTGATGCCGTCCGTCGCGGTATCCGGCAGCACATATTTCTTATAAGCAGTCAGGAAATTCTTTACCGCGGTCTCCGCCTCATCCAGCTTCTTCTTATAGACAAAGTTGAAAACCAGCGAGAAAACCATGCCGTAGATCGATGTGTGGAAGGCCACCTTGATACCATTCATCAGCGGCTCGATGCTGTTGGTGATTTCTGCCGTTGTTCCGGTAGAAAAGCTCTGCAGACCGATCGACAGACCGATGAAGGTTCCCAGAATTCCAAGACCGGTCATGACGCCGGCGACCTGGTTCAGCTGATTGCGGTGAATGACCGAATCCATCAGCTCATAATTGATGTATTCTTCCACATCGCACTTATAATAAGCGTTGTCCGCGTTTCCCTTGGCCCGCTCGATTCTTCCGAGCTCCATCAGGAAATCATGATACTGCTCAACCAGCACCTCCTGCTTGAACAGCGGTGTCTTCGCCTGCTGATACTGATTCCAGAGAAAATCATGTGAGTTCATGGCATCCTTGCGGATCTTGGCCGTCACCTCGTTCAGCTCAGCCACCATCTCATCGACCGGCTGGAAACAATTTCTGTCACACGCGACCAGAATCAATGCCACAATGACGAACATTGCGCCGTTGACCAGGATGCTCGATATCTTAAGCGATTCCGCTGAAAAGACTGTCAAAAGGATGCAAACAACGACCATCGCCACAAAAGTAAGCGCCAACAGCCAGTCATACCACTTCCGATTCTGCATAGCCGTACCCTCCTGTTTCTGAACGAACATATGCTACAATTACAAAGTATAGCATAAAGATTTATGGCAATAAAGAGCCATTTGTCAAAATATGACTGTTTTAGTCAATCTGCTATTTCGACTTATATGCCCATTTCAGGCGGTCAAAATACCTTGATAAATCGCTGCAGACATGAAAAAAGCAGCTGGCATCTCGTCAACTGCTTCTTCTCTGCCGGTAGCCGGGGTCGAACCGGCACTCGAGTTTGGTCGAAACGGATTTTAAGTCCGTCGCGTCTGCCTATTCCGCCATACCGGCATATGTGGTAGATTACGAAGTAATCGTAATCAATGGACCCTCGGGGACTCGAACCCAGGACCGATCGGTTATGAGCCGACTGCTCTAACCAGCTGAGCTAAGGGTCCTCGTGAATGATTATATCCAAATCATTCGAATCAGGCAATTAGAAATCTGATAATGAAGCTTCTCAGAAAATGACTCCGACGAGAATCGAACTCGTGTTACCGCCGTGAAAGGGCGATGTCTTAACCGCTTGACCACGGAGCCATAAAATAACAAAAGCGCCTCACACAGGGCTCGAACCTGT
>JAFTFP010000220.1 GCA_017449485.1 Lachnospiraceae bacterium | reverse complement strand
GACAGCGGTCAGTACCGCTGTTGACAGAAGAAACGACAAAATGGTCACAGATGCGATTGTCTTCCGGTTCTGTTTCATTGTCCGATCCACAAACTGCCTGCGTTTCAGAAGGAAAAACACGTTATAACTGGCTGCGGTCTTCTGAACAAGTAAACAAATAATAAAGGCTGCAAAACCCTGCAGCCCCTATTATAGCTGATTTTTCTGAGTTGAAAGTATTAAAATGCAGCAAAATATGAAAATATTTTCAGAAACTGCTCAAAATCCGAAAACTCACTGCTGCGGCCGCGGCGTCTGCCGGCAGATCCATCTCCAGTGTCAGATTCCCCTGGTATCCCGCCCCGAGAAGGCGCCTGATTCTCTTCTGGTGAACGGCACGCTTGTGTGAGAACAGATAGCTGCGCCGGTACGGATCCCCGTCATCATCCGAAGTATGTGCATGCCGGATCAGCGGCAGATACGGCATGAAATCCTCTTCGGACTCTCCGCTCAGCTCCATGCTGTAATAGTCAATTACGATGCCGAGATTGCTGCAGGGAATGCCTTCCAGCAGCCAGGCGGCCTCCTCTGCCGTATTGACGTAGTTGCAGAAGACCGGCGCCAGCGGCTCCAGGCAGATGGTCATGCCGTAAGGCTGAAAAGCCTCCGCTGTGATCTGCAGGAACTCCCGCATCTGCTTCCGGGCTTCGGTATATTCCCAATCCGCCGCACCTTCCGGCAGTCTGCGTGAGGCCGGGGACCCGATTCCGATCATCTTCGTACCGGCCAGCGCCGCCCGGGCGGCCAGCTTTTGCCCATAGGCCTTCGCGGCGGCAGGATCATATCCCGGGCCGATCATCTGTATTTCCGGGCCGCAATAGGCATTGATTCCGTAAGCAGACAGGCCGGTCTCTTCCAGCACGCGCAGAGTCCCCTCCACTTCCTGCTCACTCATGGCAGCCAGAAGCTTTCCCTTCAGCTCCACATACGCATAGCCCGCTTCCTGTGCAATCCGTATCTCGTTGTTATTAAAGACCGAACAACCGATTTCCATTTTCTATTCCTCATGAAGGTCTGCCACGGCCGGCAGCTTCACCAGTGCGCTGCCGTCCACCACTAAGTCGCCGTCCTGGTTGTAGACCTGCGTCGTGAGTCTCGCCTTTCCCCGCGGCAGCAGCTCCGCTACCTCCACGCAGGCCGTGATGGTATCGCCGATAAAGACAGGTTTAAGAAAGCGGCTGTTCTGCTCCATGTAAATCGTCCCGGGCCCCGGCAGCTTCGACGCAATCACTGTCGAGATGAAGGAGCTCGTCAGCATGCCGTGGGCAATCCGCTTTCCGAACAGCATGTTCTTCGCCGCCGCCTCATTGACGTGCAGCGGATTCAGGTCGCCGGTAATCCCGGCGAAAAGATAAATGTCGCTCTCACCGATGGTTTTGGAAAAGGTGGCTTTCTGTCCGATTTCGATCATATCCGCTCATTCCTCCCCGTCTGTCTGCGCGCCGCCGATTCCACAAAGGCGCCGTGCATAATTCTTCTTCTCTTCCAGATCCCACTGTCTGGAAATCATGATGCGCTGTGCCTGCGGGCTGCCCGCACCGTGCATGGACTCTGTGAGATAACCGACTGCCGCGGTGCCGAGTGTCAGGTTTTCAATCAGCCGCAGCACCTTCATGCGATCCATCGTATCCATTTCTGCCTGTCCCTTGAAGTACTTCCTGCAGTACTCTCCGACCTCTTCCGAGTCAAAATCTGACTGGGAAGGCATGGTTACCATCAGGCCGCCGGCGATGTCCTGCGCCAGACGCGCAATCTCATATGGGAAGCGGGTCACATTCTGCTTGCACACATTGGCCAGCAGATTGTCGATCTCATAGTTGCCCGCAGCGGTCTCATGGCCGAGTGCCGAGCAGGCTATGCCGCAGGAATACAGCGTCTCATTCAGATGCGTCATCTCAATCAGCTTATCCTTGATGTGCGAAGCCTTCGCTGCGCCGTTTGCCTCGGCTGCCAGCGCCGTCGCGCCGATGAGGACATCGCCCACGCCGACCTTGCATCCGCCGTAGCTCTGTCTGTGATAACCTGCGAACCGTTCCACCAGCATCCCGGCAAACTCATATTCCTCGCACAGGAAAACCCGCTCCCACGGGACAACGACATGATCAAAGACAAACAGTGCCTCCTGTCCGCCGAACCGGCAGTTGCCGCAGTCCATGCAGTTATTGCCTTCCAGCTTGCGCGTATCGCAGGACTGCCTGCCGTAAATCATCACAATACCCTCCGCATCCGCCGGCACGGCAAAGGAAACGGCGTACGCCTTATCCTCTTCCTTCATGGCCTGGGTGGGCATGATCAGATGCTCATGAGAATTCACGGAGCCGGTCTGATGCGCCTTGGCGCCATTGACAATGATTCCTTTTTCATTCTTCTCAACAATGTGCAGGAACAGATCCGGATCCGCCTGTCTGGACGGAGGAAGCCCCCGGTCACCCTTCGGGTCGGTCATGGCGCCGTCTACGGTCAGGTCGTTCTCCTGCACGTATTTCAGGAACTCAAGAAACCGGGCGTGATACTCTGTTTTGTACTTCTGATCCACCTCATAGGTCGTGGAATAGACCGCATTGATCGCATCCATGCCGACGCAGCGCTGGAAACAGACGCCGGTCTTCTGTCCGAGCAGCCGCTGCATCTTCACCTTATTCATCAGATCTTCCGTGCTCTGGTGCAGGTGACAGAACCGGTTGACGCGCGTTCCGGTCAGTTCCGAGTAGGCGGTCATAATATCCTGATACTCCTCCTGCTGTGCCAGCGCATAGGTCATCGCCACCGAGTTGATGGACGGCCGGATGATCGGATGATCCACGAAATTCTCCACCCGCTCTCCGAACAGATAGACCTTGGTGTGCAGCTTTCTGAGGCTGTCGACATATTCCTTTGCATTCATCAGTGCCATAACCGGTTATCTCCTTTCGCTCCTGACATTATTCAAAAAACTGATAAAGATGCTTCTGGCATCCCAGCGAGCCGATTTCCAGCTCCAGATGTGCTTCGGGATCCATCTGCTGTATTTCAAACTCATAGTCCTGATCCGGCATCATCGGGCAGTTGTTGTCGCTGCACACGATCCGCTGCGGACTCTCGATTTCCAGCATCTCCACAAAAGCCGTCGACCGGACCCGCAGGCTCCATCTTCCGCTGTCTGATCCAAGGCGCCTTGCCGATATGGCAAAATCCGGCTCCCGCACCTGCAGCTCGGCAATCGGACACAGCAGCAGGACGTCCTCCGCCAGGATTTTCCCTTTTCTGCCGGCAGATACATAGACCAGGTGCGTTGTGCGGTCTGTGATCTCCTGATACGCCGTTTTCAGCAGTGTCAGCACCCGGACCTCGCCGCTGTGCAGGCGGATGTTCTTTACCTTCTCCTCGAGAATCCGGCCGTCGGTATTCATCAGGACTGTCCGGACGGTAATCGGACCGGTTTCTGTGCCATGCTCCGAGACAGCGATGCGGAAGGTATTCATATCTCTGTAGGTGTGCACCGCCAGATCCTTAAACAGGCGCTTAACAACGTAGTAGCTTTTCAGCGGGAGCAGATCATAATCCACACAGCCGAACTGAAACAGCGGGCCGCCCTTATTCATACTCCAGTAAATCACGCCGTGATTGGAGGGACTGTGAAAACGGAACTGGCTTAAGGCTTCATAGTCTGCCCGGGACTGCTCGACTTCAAGGGCGTGAAGATATTCCCGGAGGCTCCCATACTCGAACCAGCTGCTGACAGGAAGCTTTAAATAAAGCGGCAGAGAGGTCTTCTCCTTCCACCTGTCGGGCCAGCCGCACCCCGCATAATCATCGACCTGCAGGCCCATCACCTTCTCCAGCGTCTCCGGTCTGGAATAGCTCTCGGTGGTCCAGCAGGTCTCTGTCACAAACAGCGGATCCTTCAGCGCATTGTAGAAATTCCCCCAGCTGTGGCATTCCCCCTCCACCGGGGACTGCGGCCACCTGCCGCCATGCGGTGAATTGGTAATATACGGTGTACCGGGACAGAGCCTGCCTGCGAGTTCCGGAATCATTGTCTGTGTCAGGCGGATTCCGTAGGGCCTGTCCATCTCCTGTTTCCAGCCCCACTCATCCCAGCCCTCTAGCTGCTCATTGCCGCCGCACAGCAGCGCAAGACATACATGCCGCCGGACGGTCCTCAGAATCCCCTCGCACTCCTTCTTAAAATTGCTGCAGAAGGCCTCGTCGTAATCCGGATAGACGTTGCTGTGCAGGAAGAAATCCTGCCACAGCAGAATACCGTTCCGATCGCAGAAGCGGTAGAAATCGTCGCTTTCCACCGCGCCGCCGCCCCACATCCTGAGCAGGTTGATTCCCTGATCCTTCAGGAGCATGAACAATCGCCGGTATTTTTCCGGCTCCGCATAGACCTTGATATAATCCATCGGAACATAATTCTCACCGCGGATGAAAATCTCTTTTCCGTTGACCCGGAAGCGGAAGGTTTTCTCTCCCCGGCTGCCCTGCGTAATCAGCTCTACCGTCTTAAATCCAGTCTCGATCTCCTTAAGATCCAGACGCTTTCCATCCCGCAGCAGCTCCACCTGAAGCTGATACAGATAGGGATCGCCGTATCCTCTGGGCCACCACAGATGTGCCTTCGGCAGAATGATGCTGCAATGCTCCGCATTTTGCGCCGGCCAGGAATTCTGATAGACAATCCGGCCGCCTGGATCCCTCAGCTGTGCCCGGATTCTGCACCCGCAGGTCCGGCCCCGGATTGATACGGAGAGCTCCCCGCAGGCGCCGTTTTCCGTCAGATCCGTGGTTCTGAATACCACATCCTCTATCGAGCTGTCCCTGTAAAGCTTCAGCTGTACCGGCCGGTTGATGCCGATTCCCAGCACACCGGTACCCAGATTCAGCAGACTCGAGCTCGCATAAAAGCTGCGCTGATATCTCCGGATCAAGGCTTTGCCGAGCAGTCCTTCTGTGAGACCGTCCCGGTGAAGACGATCCGCCTCTTCCCGCTTCCCGGCTATGCCCGTCTCATGGCTGAACAGATGTACACACAGCTCATTGCGGCCGCTGTGAAGCACTTCCCCTGAAATCGGAAAGCGGTAAACCCGATACGCGTTTTCCGTCCGGCCGATCCACATCCCGTTGACACGGATCTCCGAGAACGTATCGACGCCCTCCAGAACCAGCTCCGCCTCAGTCTGATCCAGCTCACTTCGGGAAAAAGCCGATAAATCCAGCACAGCGCGGTACAGCCAGTCAGACCTCGCCGCCCAGGCTGCATCCAGCGCATTCTGTGTACCGGCATAGGGATTCTTCATCCGTCCGGCGGCGATCAGATCATATTGAATCGCACCGGGAACCGCGGCCGGAATCCAGTCCTTTAAATCCTCCGGACGTATTTCTCCGGACGGACCGGATGTGCACTGTGCCACTTCCCATTCTGAAGGGATGATTGTATGGACATTTTCCATTCTGTTCCCTCCTGCTGAATAAATCTCTTTACCTGAAGCTCCGAAAGACAGAAGGCTTAAGCTGCTTCATGTCTTCAGCCCGTGTAGACGTCCCTTTGATGGAGAAGGTTTTTAAGTTCCTCGCCTCTCCGGTATCTTCCCGCGTTTTCTTCGATGATTTCCAGTGATCTCGCTTTGATATCCGGCATCTCCGGCGTG
>JAFTFP010000219.1 GCA_017449485.1 Lachnospiraceae bacterium | reverse complement strand
GTTGGACATGCAACCAAAGACTATTACTATGACCTGCCGGAGGAGCTGATCGCGCAGGATCCCCTCGAGGACCGCTCGTCCTCCCGCCTGATGGTACTGCACAGATCTGAGGCAAAATCCGGCGAGACGGCAGATTTAAATCTTGAACACCGCGTCTTCCGCGACATTATTGAATATCTTCAGCCGGGAGAGACGCTGATTCTCAACAACACCAAAGTCATTCCGGCCCGCCTTCTGGGCACGAAAATCCTGAGCGAGGAAGCTCGGAAATCTCTGCCGAAAAGCTGCAGAATGCTGACAGAGCAGCACACGGAAGAGGAAGGCGCCGCGGTCGAGATTCTGCTCTTAAAGCGCAGGGCAGGTGACATCTGGGAGACCCTGGTGCGCCCCGGCAAGAAGCTCAAGCCTGGCGCGGAGGTGACTTTTGGCGACGGAAGCCTGACGGCCACGATTCTGGAAGTCGTGGAGGACGGCAACCGACTGGTGCAGTTCCACTACGAAGGTATTTTCGAGGAAGTGCTGGACCGGCTCGGCGAGATGCCGCTGCCGCCGTACATCACACATCAGCTGAAGGACCGGAACCGCTATCAGACGGTCTATGCAAAATATGAGGGCAGCGCGGCTGCTCCCACGGCGGGCCTGCATTTTACGCCCGAGCTGCTGGAACAGATCCGCCAGAAGGGGGTCAACATCGGCTATGTCACGCTCCACGTGGGATTGGGAACCTTCCGGCCCGTCAAAGTGGACGACGTGACCGAGCACCACATGCACACCGAGTGGTACAACGTACCTGAAGAGACCGCGGACCTCATCAACCGGACCAAAGCCGCCGGCAAACGCGTTATCTGCGTCGGCACCACCAGCTGCCGCACCGTCGAGAGTGCGGCGGACGAAGACGGAACCGTCCGGGCAGGCGCCGACAACACCTCCATCTTTATCTACCCCGGCTACCGCTTCCGCGTCATGGATGCACTCATCACCAACTTCCACCTGCCCGAGTCCACACTCATCATGCTTGTGTCAGCTTTTGCCGGAAGAGAGCAGATCCTTGCCGCCTACGAAGAAGCTGTCCGGCAGCGCTACCGCTTCTTCTCCTTCGGCGACGCCATGTACATCGAGTGAGACGAGGGGACAGAGCACCGTTCCACTAAAATGGGACGAGGGGACAGAGCACCGTTCCACAAAGGAGGAAAACAGATGAAAGCAGAAGAGAGAATTGCGGCACTTGGAATTGATCTTCCGGCAGGAAGCAAGCCGGCGGCGAAGTACGTACCGGCGGTGCGCACGGGCAATCTGATCTTTGTTTCCGGGCAGATTCCGACAAAGGACGGGAAGCTTGCCTACACGGGCAAAGCCGGCGGTGCGCTGACATTAGAGGATGTGCAGGCGGCGGCGAGGCTGTGCATGATCAACGGTCTGGCTGCGCTGAAGGCGGAGCTGGGCGATCTGGACCGCGTGAAGAGAATTGTGAAGCTGCAGGCGTTTGTGGCGACGGAGAATGGCTTTGACAAGCAGCACCTGGTGGCCAATGCGGCGTCCGAGCTGCTGGGCGATGTGTTCGGCGACGCGGGCGTGCACGCGAGAACGGCTGTGGGCGTCAATCAGCTGCCGATGGACGCAGCCGTGGAAGTCGAGCTGATCGCAGAGGTAGAATAAATAGATTCACGACGTCAGATTCAGCAGGATATTGACGGAGAAGATGCCGTTTTCTGTTGTGATATCCAGCGTCCCGTTATACTTGTGAACCGTAGCCGCAACGGAAGAGAGTCCGATACCGTGCTCCGGCTGACTGGAGCGCGGCAGACCATCCCGCCCGAACCGGATCCGGCCGGTGTAGGGATTCTCCACGGACAGTCCCAGCATCTGTTCTGAAATGAGGCGGGACACCACCGTGATATGCCGTTTTTCTTCCGGCAGCTGCGCTACGGCCCGCACGGAATTCTCCAGCAGATTACCCAGCATCCCGCAGTAATCCGCGATATTCATATTGACCTTCTCCGGAAACTGCAGCGTCCAGGAAATCGCCGTATTCTGTGCCTTTGCCACGTTGTCATAATACGAGGCAAGCGCATCGATGGTCGCATGTCCGCAATAGGCAAAATACGGCACGTTGTTCAGCGCATCTAGCTGTTCGAGGTATTCCTTGAGCTGCTCCAGTTCCCCCTTTTCCGCCAGATCATGAATTACAAGAAAATGCTGCCTTGCGTCGTGCCGTATTTTGCGGGACGAATCCAGGTAGGCGCGCATTTCTTCATAGCGCTTCTGCTCCATCTGAAGCAGACTGTTTTCCTGCTGCAGCCGATGATTTTCCGTAATCGCACGCATAACGCGCCAGACGACATGATATAAGAGCCAGGTCCCGATCGGGATCAGCAGGAGAGCAGCCAGCGCAACCGGCCGGATGCGCCCGGTCATGACCAACTGCATATTGCTGGGCACCATCAGGAAAACCAATGTCAGCAATGCTGCCGGAATCACAGACATCCAGGACCAGACCGAATTCAGATCCTCCTGCCGCAGCAGCATCGGCAGCTTGATGGTAAAGGTCTCATAAAACAGAATCCCGATGATCAGATCAATCAGCAGAACCATCGAACCGGTCGGTGCCGTGAACAGAAAGCTGTCCGTCTCAATCGGCGCCATCAGATAAGCACCGTACATCGTACCAAACCCCACGAACAACATCGCCTGCACAAACAGGTACAGTTTCTTGGAAAAACTCAGTGTCACAATCAGACAATATGGAATAAAAAACAGAATCAGCCCCGGCATCAGGATTGCGTTGGAGGGCAGCGTGAAACGATAGCAGACTGCTGAGCCCACCACAATAAACACACTCATGATCACCGTCGCAATCCCGCCTACCAGGACCTGCTTAAAACGCAGATCATTCTTCACCGGCAGCAGCGCATAGAACGCC
>JAFTFP010000218.1 GCA_017449485.1 Lachnospiraceae bacterium | reverse complement strand
GAAGCAGCAGGAACCGGCGAGAAGGTGAAAATCGGAATCAACTGGTGGGGTGGTGATTCCAGACATGAAGCCACAATGAATGCGATCAATGCATTCATGGAGGAAAATCCGGACATTGAGGTTGAGATGCAGTACGCCGCCTGGGGCGGATGGACTGAGAAGATGGGCATCATGCTTTCCGGAAACACGGAGCCGGATGTCATGCAGATCAACTGGAACTGGATCTATATGTTCTCCAAGGACGGAAATGGTTTTTATGATCTGAATCAGCTCAGCGATATCATTGACATTGACCAGTTCCCGGACAATCTTATTGAGCAGATGACCATGGACGGAAAGCTGCAGGGTATCCCGATTTCTTCCACCGGCAAGCTGTTCCTGTGGAATAAGACGACCTTTGAAAAGGCAGGACTGGACGTTCCCGCCAGCTTCGAAGACATGATCAATGCCGGTCAGGTCTTCCAGGAAAAGCTTGGAGACGACTATTATCCGATGGCGCTGACCTGCTATGAGCAGATGCTTCTGATGATTTATTATCTCCAGCAGAAGTACGATAAGCCGTGGATCGCAGACCAGCAGGTCAACTTCACGCAGGAAGAGGTCGCAGACGGTATCGCCTGGATCAGAATGCTGGAAGACAGTCATGTATTCCCGTCTCAGGCCAAGCTCGCCGGTGACGGCGCCGAGACGATGGATCTGAATCAGAACTGGGTGAATGGAAAATATGCCGGTTTCCTGGAGTGGGATTCTTCGCAGCAGAAGTTCGCCAATGCGCTGGCCGAGGGCCAGGAGATGGTCGTAGGCGAGTTCCCGTATGACTACGGCGACACACCGGTTGATACGGTCAAGATTTCCATGGCATGGGCAATCAGCAAGAATACCAAGCATCCCGAGGAAGCTGCACGCCTGGTTGAGTACCTGCTCAATGATGAAAACGGCGTCAAGATTCTGGGATTGGAGAGAGGTGTTGTCGCTTCTGCGAAAGCACAGAAGATTCTGGAGGACGAAGGACTGCTTTCCGGCCTGACCTACGAGGGCAACAAGGCCGCAATGGCTAATACAAGCTTTGCGCTGGATCCGTATTTTGAGGATTCTACGCTGAAAGACAGCACCGGCCTGTACTTTGAGATCTTCGAGGATCTGAGCTATGACAATACGGATCCCATGGAGCTCGCAGAGAGACTGATCGAGGGCATCAATGCTGTCCAGGATGAAAACAAATAAAAAGCAATCATAAAAATCAGTGGGAAATAATAACTGATCTGCAGCGGCTTCGTTGTATGCGAGGCCGCTGTTTTTCCGTTTTTCAGCTCAGTCGGGAGTCTCTCGCCTCTATAGGCGGTGGGTGATAAATAATCTGGTTATAGGAAAAGCGGCAGCGGTGTTATACTGATAGTGATACGTGTCGATCTGTCATATTTTGCCGTATCAACTCAGTCGGGAGCCCCCGCCTCTATAGACGAGGGGCAAATGGTTGAGAATTCAGAAAAAGTCAGGAGGGAGGAAAAGCATAATGAGCGGATTTGTCGATTTTCTGGAAAGTGTGCTGACGTATTTCGTACAGATCAGCATCATCCTGATGGAGTTCGCGGGCGTCTGCGTGCTCGTGGTGAACGCGGTGCGCGCCTTCTATCACTGGGCGACCCGCGCGGACCGCAACCTCCGCCTGGAGCTGGCACATGGCATTGCGCTGGCCCTGGAATTCAAAATGGGCGGTGAGGTGCTCCGCACGGTGGTGGTGCGCGAGTGGTCCGAGCTGCTGATTCTGGGCGCAATCATTTTGCTGCGCGGCCTTCTGACCTTCCTCATCCACTGGGAAATCAAGAATGAGCAAAATGCGGAGAGCATCCGCAGTATGGACAATTCAGGAGCGTCCGCAGAGGCACAGCCAGCTGGGCCGGCGGATGCGCAGATTCTGGACGGGAAGATGTGAGAGCCCGGCACTTTTCAGGCAGATTTCACCTGTTTCATCATGATTTGAAAATGAAGCGTATTATGGACTTTCCTGTCGTGATCTGGATTCTTTGTGCCGTACTCTTTTTTCTGTACGGCATTGTTATTCTCAGCATCGGCTCCGGCACCAGCTTTTTCCTGGTCTGGTTTGCCCTGGGCAGTGCATCGCTTGTCTGCGCCTACCTGGCGCATATTCATTTGTGGTCCCGGCTGCCGTTTTCGGCGCGGGTCCTTTTTTCTGTGTTTATCCGACCAGTCGAGAAGACTCCCGCCTCTGCAGGCGGTGAGATGAATCACTTGATTGCTGAAGTAATTTCCGCATAGGGACAATCCTTGTACTGTGCGGTATTAACTTCTGTTTTTTTCCTTCATTAAAGGCTGTTTTTATACTATAATCATCTCTGCCAGGGGCAG
>JAFTFP010000217.1 GCA_017449485.1 Lachnospiraceae bacterium | reverse complement strand
GGAAAGTCAGTAGAAGGCTTGGAAAAACCAGGGCAATGGAGGAAAGAGATTATGAAGATGGACAAGTCAGCTTTTGGTGCAGTCGGAGATTTCTTCGAGCGTCTCGGTGAGGGAGCCGGAGCGGATCGGGAGAAGCCCCGTGAGATCCGTCTGACACAGGAGCCGTACCGGAGCGGCTATGAAGGCGCTTTTCAGCCTGAATATGACAAGCGCGGCCATGAGCTGGAAACCGGGCTTTCCGAGATCTGGTTCAAAGCCCACGCGCGGGACGAGAACGGCCGCGGTTATACGGTTTACTGGGAAGTCATGCGCGAGTGGAAGCCGGATGCTGATCCGGTCGAGAAGGCCTGCGACTGGGATACGCCCTTCATGATCCTGGACGAAAAGAAGCGCAATGTTCTGGAAAAAGTGATCATTGTGGGGTAAGCTTCTGAGTTGACCGGAAAGGTTAACGGCGGTTTATGAAAATTTAAGAATTGGGCAAAAGCCGGCAGAAAGCCGGATTTTGCACGGATTATTAGCACTCACGCAAGATGAGTGCTAATTTTTTATTGATTTTCCGCGGAGAGGGGTCTATACTCTCGTAGAAAGCAGATCTTCAGAAAAAGGAGTGGTTTAAAATGGCTGAAAGAGGATCATTATCAATCAACAGTGAAAATATGTTTCCGATCATCAAGAAGTGGCTGTACAGCGATCACGACATCTTCCTGCGTGAGCTGGTTTCCAACGGGTGCGACGCGATCACGAAGCTGAAGAAGCTGGATGTGATGGGCGAATTCACACTGCCGGAGGGCTATAAGCCGCGAATCGATGTGGTGCTGGATCCGGAGGAGAAGACGATTCAGATTACGGATAACGGCATCGGCATGACCGGAGACGAGGTAAAGGAGTATATCAACAATATCGCGTTTTCCGGTGCGGAAGCCTTTATGGCCAAGTATAAGGACAAGGCGAGCGATGACCAGATCATCGGTCACTTCGGACTGGGCTTCTATTCTTCCTTCATGGTGTCGGAGCGCGTAACCATCGATACGCTCTCTTATCAGGAAGGCGCACAGGCAGTGCACTGGGAGTGCGACGGTTCTTCTGAATTCACGATGGAAGAGACACACCGCGATCACTTTGGAACCACCATTACGCTGTATCTGACCGAGGACTGCGTGGAGTTCTCCAATTATTACCGCGCCAGAGAAGTGCTGGAGAAGTACTGCGGCTTCATGCCCACAGAGATTTATCTGTCGGTGAAGGATACGAAGGAGACACAGATCATCCCCGAGTCGGACCGCAGACCGGACGATGTGGTGCTGGAGACCATTGAGCCGGAGAAGAAGGAAGCTAAGGAGGGCGAGGCGCCCGCAGAGCCGGAAGAGAAGAAATTCAAAATCCGCAAGCGGCCGGAGCTCATCAATGACACGAATCCGCTCTGGGCCAAGACGCCGAAGGACTGTACGGACGAGGAGTACCGCGCGTTCTACAGAAAGGTCTTCAACGACTACAAGGAGCCGCTGTTCTGGATTCACCTGAACATGGATTATCCCTTCAACCTGAAGGGCATTCTGTACTTCCCGAAGATCAATATCGAGTACGAGTCCATTGAGGGCAAGATCAAGCTGTACAATAATCAGGTCTTTATCGCGGACAACATCAAGGAAGTCATTCCGGAATTCCTGATGCTCTTAAAGGGCGTGATCGATTGTCCGGATCTGCCGCTGAATGTTTCGAGAAGTGCGCTGCAGAACGATGGCTTTGTCCAGAAGATTTCGGAGTACATCACCAAGAAGGTGGCGGACAAGCTCTCCGGCATGTGCAAGACCGACCGGGAGAACTACGAGAAGTACTGGGACGACATCAGCCCGTTCATCAAGTACGGGTGCCTGCGGGATGAGAAATTCTGCCAGAAGATGACGGACTATATTCTGTTCCGCGATCTGGACGGCAAATATCTCGCGACGCCGGAAGCCCTGGAGGTCAACTGCGTTGATCCGGACGCGGAGAAGCCTGAGGAGGAAAAGAGCGAAAAGGCTGTGGACGAAAACGGCGCAGCGGTAGAGGCGGAGGTCGTGGACCAGCCGGAGGATCAGCAGGCGGATGCAGAGGATTCTTCCGAGGAGCAGGAGAAGGATCACACCATCTATTATGTGACCGATGAACAGCAGCAGAGCCAGTACATCAACATGTTCCGTCAGGCGAAGATGCAGGCCTTTGTGCTGAATCAGAATATCGACCAGCCCTTCATCTCCCAGCTGGAGGCGAAGAACGAGGGACTGCACTTTGCGAGAATCGATGCCGATGTAACCGAGGCGCAGAGGAGCCGCACCGGCAAGAAGGCCGCGGAGGAGCTGAAGAAGCAGGAGGAGCAGATCGGCGAGACGGTGAAGAAAGTTCTGAAGGATGAGCAGATCAGCGTCAGCCTGCAGAAGCTGAAGGACAAGAAGATCGCTGCGTTCCTGACCGTCAATGAGCAGAGCCGCCGCATGGCCGACATGATGAAGATGTATGCGGCAAACGGCATGAGCCTGGGTGAGTTCGGCAAGGAGGGCAGGACGCTGGTTCTCAACGCAAACCACCCGCTGGTTCAGTATATGGTGGAGCATCAGGGCGAGGAAAAGGCGGAAATGGTTTTGGAACAGCTCTATGATCTGGCCCAGCTTCAGAATGCGCCGCTGGAGGCACAGGAGATGACCCGCTTCATCGAGCGCAGCAACAAGGTGCTTCTGATGATGGCGCAGGACGAGTAAGTCTCAGGATGCCCCTGAATATACGCTACATTTAGTAGAAATACTTCAACAGAATATCAATCCATGGTATAATACCCTCTGTATGGGCTTTTAAATTCCCGCAGGGGGTATTTTTATGGAAAAGTATAATATGAACGGCGAACAGTTTCACTCGATTGACGAGCCGCTTTCCCTTTCCGAGAAGGAAATCCGCATTGAGATTGCACCCGGGCAAACCCGGGAGGGATCCTTTACCATCACCGGCGCGCCGGGAGCAGTCGTGGAAGGCAAGGTCACTTCCTCCAGACTGTGCATGTCTGTTGTCAGCGAGCGGTTCACCGGCACACAGGACGTCGTTCTCTACCGGCTGGATGCATCCGCCTTTGAGGTGGGAGACCAGATTGAAGGATACTTCCGGATTCTCTCCAACCAGGGAGAATACCGGCTGCCTTATACCATCGTGATCATTCCGCCGGAAATCAGCTCTTCGCTGGGTGCATGCAAGAATCTCTATCACTTCACCAATCTGGCTAAAAGCTCCTGGGCAGAGGCTGTCCGGGTTTTCTACAACAGAGACTTCATACGGATTTTCTCTGACACGGATAAGAAGCAGGAGACACTTTACCGCGGCCTTTCCAGTCAGCGCGGCAACGAACAGAATGTCGAGGAATTTCTGATTGCCTCCGGACAGAAGCAGGCGGTTGAGTTCCTGCCCGATCTGCGGGAGATCCGGCTTGAGATCCCGGCGGATGCGGAGGGCCTGGTGTCGCAGCGCGTGGTGATTACGCGCAATGGCTGGGGTTATACCCGCCTGGAAATCGGAACGGAGGGGGATTTCATCAGCGCGGAACAGTCGGTTCTGACGGAGGAGTCATTTACCGGAAACCGGTGCGAGGTCGAGCTGGAGGTTAATCCCGCGCTCCTGCATGCGGGATACAACTTCGGCAGGGTGAGTCTGTACGCACCTTTCGGAACCATTCACATTCCGGTGAGCGTGCATCTGTCTGATCCGGAGGCGCTCGGGTCGAAGAGAGAGCGCGAGCGGGAGCAGCTCGTGGCGCGGCTGATGCGTCTGTATGTGGACTTCAGAGGCCGGAAGATTTCAGGCGGCGAGTGGATGTCCCGGACAGAGGAAGTCATTGATCAGATGATGGCACTGGATCGCAGCGATCCGATTGCACAGCTTTACCGCATTCAGCTGCTGCTCACACAGAAGAAGTCGGATGAGGCCGTCTACCGGCTGGCCCGTCTGAATGAGCAGTACCGCGCAGGCGGCGAGGAGCACCAGGAAGATCCGTTCCCGCTGACGCAGTATGAGATGGAGAGTGATACAGCATACTGCTACCGCCTGTATCTGACCTCTCTGTGCGTGACGGAAAAGGAAGAAAACGGCAGGGCCGGCGAGATCGCCGGAGAGGCTGCGCGCGCTGTGGAAGAAAAGCTGCGCAGGGATCCCTCCAACTGGCGGATCGCCTGGCTTCTGATGTATCTTTCTGACGAGTATCAGAAGAAGCCGTCCATGCGCTGGAAGATGCTTTCAGAGGAATTCCGGCTGGGTTCCCGCAGTCCGATTCTGTATATCGAAGCCTACAGCATGGTACTGCTGAACCCGGCGATTCTTTATGAGCTGGGCCCGTTTGAGCTGAGCATTCTGGGCTACGCGGCCAAGGAGGGCATCCTTTCCTCCGGCGTCATGTCGCAGATCAATTACCTGGCACAGCGCAGCAAGCTGTTTTCCGTACAGCTGTTCCGCATTCTTGTGAAAGGCTATGAGGATGATCAGCTCGCGCATCTGCGAAACGAGACGCTCTCCTGCATCTGCTCACTCCTGATCAAGGGAAATGTCTCGGACAAGAAATATTTCGGCTGGTTCCAGCGCGGGGTTGAGGCACAGCTTCAGATCACCCGGCTGTATGAATATTATATGCTCTCCATGCCGGAGGATTACGACGGGGAGATTCCGCAGATCGTTCTGATGTATTTTGCCTATCAGTCCACGCTGCCTTACGAGCGGAACGCCTATCTGTACCGGTATCTGATGAAGAATCAGAATCTCTACGCCCAGCTGTACCAGCAGTACGAGGACAGCATCCGGGCGTTTACACAGGATCAGCTGCTGCGCGGTCATATGAACCAGGATCTGAAGGTGCTGTACGATCAGTACCTTTCGAGCGGCGCGGTTCTGTCTCAGGACCTGGCGCAGGCGGCAGTCCCGGTGGTGTTCATGTGCGTGATCCGAACCAGCCGCACAGCGGTCCGCAAGGTCGTGCTGGTTTACGACAAGCTGCGCGGCGAGCAGACCTTCCCGATTGAGAACGGCATCTGCTACCTGCCGATCTATGGCGAGGAGAATCAGATCTTCTTCGAGGATCGGAACGGCAGCCGCTATGCGGCCAGCATTGCCTATACGTGCGACCGCATGATGGATTATGAGAAATATGCGAAGCAGCTCGCGTTCTATGAGACGGACCACTTCGGATTCGACCTGTATCTGTCCGGTATGACCGGCTCCTATTACGACATCACAGACCGCAATGTGCGGCACTTCGAGCGGCTGCTGACGTCGGGTGATCTGCTTCCGGCCTACCGCCGGCAGATCCGCAGCAAGCTGCTGACCTATTACAATGCCAATGACTGCATCCGGGAAATGGACCGGTATCTGTCCGACGTAGAGCCGGACGGACTTGCGGCCGTCGAACGCAATGAGATTCTGCAGTACATGGTGCTGCGGGGACTTTCAGACAAGGCACTCGGATGGATCCGGATGTACGGCGTTCACGGCGTGGATACCAAGACGCTGATGAATCTGTGCAGCCGCTACCTGTCCACCTCGGAGGTGTCGGAAGATCCGGCGCTTTCAGCCATCGTGCATGAGACGTTCCGGCTCGGCAAGTACGATGAAAACCTGCTGGAGTATATGAACGAGTACTTCGAAGGCCTCACAGAGGAACTGGAGGAGGTCCGGCAGGCTGACTTAAGCTACGGCGTGGACACGTACGACATCAGCCGCAGAATGATCCGGCAGATGCTCTATACCGGTGCGCAGCTGCCGAATCAGTGCGAACTGCTCGAGGCCTTTGCAGCGCAGGATCCGCCGGAAGCACTGATTGCCGCGGCTCTGGCGCAGCGCTGTCACTATTACCTGACGGCAGATGAAGAGATGACGCAGCCGCTTTTTGACTGCATTACGGCACTGGGACGGGGCGGCACACCGCTGCTGGATTCCTGCAGAATTGCCTGGCTGAAGGATCGCTCCGAGAAGGTGAGCGAGATCAGCGGGAAGGAACTGGAGATCACAACCCTGTTCCTGACAGATCTGATGGGACAGAGCATTATCTTCCCGTTCTTCCGCCAGTTTATCGGAATTCTGCCGGACCTGCAGGCCTATGCGGACGAGACGCTCGTGGAATACCGCGGACACCGCAGCGACACAGCGGGCCACGGCCATGTGGTCTATCATTTCTCCGAGGACGGGAGCGGCCGGCGCGCCGACTACCGCACAAGGGATATGAAGGAAATGTACAGCGGAATCTATGTGACCGGCTTCCTGCTGTTCTTCGGGGAGCAGCTGCACTATTACATCACGGATGATGTCAACGAGAAGAACATCGTTGAGAGCGGAACCCTCGGACAGGATGCGAGAATTCCGGAGGAGTCGGATGACCGCTTCGGCATGATCAACCGGATCGCAATGCTCGCTGCGCTGGATCGGGAGACGGAAGCGCTGGAGAGCCTGGATAAATATGATTACACAGCCCACCTGGTCCGGAAGCTGTTCCGGGATCAGCAGGAGCAGGAGTGAGGGAGAAGATATGTTCAGCAAAAACTCGCCGAAGAAGTATCTTGTAGGTTTTGACTTAAGGGACGATTACTGTCAGATTTCCTACTATTATTACTATGCGCACGGCCCGTCGGCTGAGCCGGAGACCTTCGCTGTGGTAGAGGGAACGGAGGAATACAATATTCCGACGGCCTTAAGCAAACGGCCCGGCACTAATCAGTGGGTGTGCGGCCAGGAGGCAGTGCGGTTTGCACAGTCGGGAGAGGGCATCCTGATCAACCATCTTGTCAATCAGGCACTGGACGGAAGGCCCGTACAGGTAGAGGAGATGGAGTACGCTCCCGCGGCGCTGCTCGCACTGTTCATCAACCGGTGCCTTCTGATGCTGGGGAGCGTCGTTCCGGCTGATCAGATCGCGGTGCTGCTGTTTACCTGCGAGGAGATGTCACCGGATATGATCGCAATCCTGGAGGTAGTCCGGGAGCGGCTGCGCCTTGGCTGTGAGTTCCTGTATGAGTCCCATGCGGATTCGTTCTATCATTACATGCTGATGCAGGATCCGGAGCTGAGAGAGAAGGCTGTGCTGCTGTGCGAACTGGACGAGGGGCGCTCCGTGCGTGTCTCAAGACTGCTCTTCAACACCCGGACGACGCCGATTGTGGCTTATCGTGAGGAACAGACTTATCCGTCGATTTCCGGTGTGGATGACCTGGCCAAGGATGCCGCTTTCAATGCGATTCTGGAGGAACAGTTCGCAATGCGGTTCTACAACTCCGCCTTCCTGCTGGGAGACGGCTTCAATGGGAACTGGATGAACCGGTCGATCCGCACGCTGTGCCAGAAGTGCCGGGCCTTCCAGGGCAACAACCTGTTCAGCAAGGGCGCTGCCTACGGCGCTGTGATCCGCACCAATCCGCCCAAGGGAGTGGATAAGTTCTTCTTCCTGGCGGATGACAAGCTGAAATCCAACATCGGAATCTATGTCATTTCCTACGGAGAGGAAATCTACTATCCGCTGGTGGACGCCGGCGGAAACTGGTATGACGTACATCGGAGCGAGGATCTGATTCTGGAAGAGGAGAATGAGATCCGGTTGCTGCTGACCCCGCTGACAGGCGAGGAAAAACGCGAATTCCCGATCCGCCTGGACGAGCTGCCCAGGCGCGAGGGCAGGACGACGAGAATCCGGCTGAATTTCGAGATGCTCAGTCCGCAGAAGGTCCGCATCATCATAGAGGACCTCGGCTTCGGTGAGATTTTCCCTTCAACCGGACTGCGCTGGGAACAGCAGATCACATTAAAGCAGTGACGAATGGCGCCGCAGCGATGTAAGACAAGAGGTGAGAATTCATGGGAAGAGTACTGAGAACAACGGGAAAGCTGGCCAAGACGCCGTACCGGATTCAGAAAATAGAGCGGAATATTTACTCCCTGGAGGAGCTCTGCTATTCACTGGTACAGAGCGCGCAGTTTCTGGATGCGGAGATCATGGATCCGGTGCTGGTGCAGTGGATCCGGGAAGAGCTGGGACTGCCGGATCTGGCCGAGCGGCTGGGAACGTATCTGGGGAAGGAGCGGCTGCTGCCTGATTTTACCTCCGCCATCTTAAACCACGCCGCCTATATGACGAAGGACCGTCAGCTGCGCACCCGGAAGATCATCTCCTCCGGTCAGGGCATGGAGCCCTTCGAGCGCAAGGCCGCCCACGCGGAGTATCTGGCCGGCGAAGGCCGTGCCTATGAGGCGCTGCAGGAATACGAAGCGCTGCTCTCTCAGCTGCCTGAGCCTGAGCGGAGACTGCGCACCAAGGTTTACCGGAAGATGGGAATGATTCTCTGCGAGCTGTTCCGCTTCCGCGCTGCGTCGGAGCACTTCTACAGAGCCTACACGCTCTCCGGCTCCAAGGAGGATTATCTGACCTATCTGACCGCTGTGCGGATGAAGCTCTCCGAGGAGGAATACGTCGCTTTCGTCTCCGAACATCCGGAGGCCTATGAGGCGTCGCTGGAGCTGGAAACTCGCATGCAGACAGCGCGGCGCGACTATGCAGTCACGGAAGGAAGCCGGCAGATCGAGATGCTCCGCATCTATCAGCGGGACGGACAGACCACGAATTTCCACATGGAGCTCACCTCGATGATCGGAAAGATGAAGGAGCAGTATCGCAAAACCAAGGCATTGAGTATTTAGAGGTTGTTTTT
>JAFTFP010000216.1 GCA_017449485.1 Lachnospiraceae bacterium | reverse complement strand
GCGACTCGGAGGTCGACGTGATGACAGCGGAGAATGCCCGGATGGACCTGATTGCCGTGTCCTGGGGTTTCAGGGACAGAGAGGTCCTGATGGATCTGGGCGTTTCCAGAATTGCCGATACACCGGCGCAGCTCCTGGAACTTCTGACAGGCCGGACTTTAGAGAAGCCGGCAGAAGAGGCATGAAGATCAGAAAGCCGGATTTTGACCAGATCATAACGATCCTGACGGCGCTGCTGATGGCAGCGCTTCTTATTGTGCCCATGGGGCTCTCGCCGGTCTGGAACGGAGAGATCGCGAATCATCACAATCAGTATGAGAAGATTGCGGAATCCTTCCTGCACGGACATCTGTACTTCGAGTACAACGATGTGGAGGAGGCGCTCTCGGCGATGGAGAATCCCTATGATCCCGCTGCCCGGGACGCGCTGGGCATCGATCTTCACGTGGATCACGCCTTCTATAACGGCCATTTCTATATGTATTACGGCGTCGTGCCGGCTGTGCTGGTCTTTCTTCCGTACCGGGTGATCACAGGGCGGTCCCTGACGACCTATCACGCGACGCAGCTGTTTACGCTGCTCTCGACCGCGGGCATTTTCCTGTTGTTTTTCAGACTCCGGAAGCGTTTCTTTCCGCAGATGCCGGCGTGGCTGGTGCGGCTGAGTGCAGCCGCGGTTTCGCTGGCCTCCCTGTGGTATGCGGCCGATGCGCCGTCGCTGTACTGCACCGCCTTTACCGCGGCGATCTGCTGCATGATCTACAGCTTTTTATTCTATCTGGAGGCTGTGTTCGGAGAGACTGGAAAGAGCAGGGCAGGAAGGCCGGCGGCCGCCTTTCTGGGCGGTCTGTGCGGGGCACTCGCCTTTGGCTGCAGGCCTCCGGTCGCACTGGCCAATCTGGCCGCTCTGCCGCTGCTGAAGGTTTATCTGACTGCGGATTCGGATATGGATTCTGGAAAGGAATCCCGGCGGGAAAAGGTAAAGACGGTGGTGAGCGCGCTGATTCCCTACGTGGTCATTGCGGCGCTGCTGATGTGGTATAATCAGGCCCGTTTCGGAGATCCATTCGAGTTCGGACAGGCTTACCAGCTCACGGTGGCAGATCTGCACAGCTATGGTTCTATAAGCGAGACCTTCTCCCTCTCCTGGGAGCTCAGAAGCCTGTACGAAAACTTCTTCGGCTTTTACGGCTTCTCAGAGCAGTTCCCGTTTGTGCAGTACGGCGGCGTATTTGTCAATTTCCCGATGCTGCTTCTGGTCTTTTCGGTTCTGATCCCCTCCGTGCGGAAAAAGCTGGCAGAGCGGAAGCTGTATGGCTTTGCGCTGGTATTGTTTGTGCTTCCGATTCTGATTACGCTGATCGATGCGCTCTGGTCACCGATCATCTACGAGCGGTATCGGATGGATCTGTATTATCTCATGGGGCTGCTTGCCTTTATGGCGGCCTGCTGCATACAGGAAGCAGGCCGCGAAAAAGAAAGGACCCGCGCGGAGCGGATCCTTGCTGCAGCGAATATACTGACCATCGCACAGAGTATTCTGCTTTATCTGGTGCCGTATGATTATAATGCCAGTGCCTGGTTTGAATGGTTTACCCGGTGATTTATCCGGTGATGCCGTTCGGATTATAAGCTGCATCGCAGTAGCGGCAGCGGTAGATGGCGCGGTGCTCATCAGCCAGATAGAAGATCTGCGGCAGCTCCTGCTCGATTGTTGAGATGCAGCGGGGATTGGTGCAGCGGATGATGCCCTTCACCTGCTTGGGAAGAGGGAGCATCTTCTTTTCAATGATCTCACCGTTCTTGATGACATTGATGGTGATGTTGGGGTCTACGAAAGCGAGCACATCCAGATTCAGGGTGTTGATATCGCATTCAACCTTGAGAATGTCTTTCTTGCCCATCGCATTGCTGCGGGCATTCTTGATGATGGCGACGGTGCAGTCCATCTTGTCGAGTCCGAGGTGATGGTAGATTTCCAGACTTTTTCCGGCTTTGATATGATCCAGCACGAAGCCTTCTTCAATTTTTCCTACGTTCAGCATGCCTTGCCCTCCTAAATCAGTTCCAGCAGCGTGGCGATCAGCGCCATGCGGACATAAACACCGTACTGCACCTGCCTGAAGTAGGCGGCGCGGGGATCATTGTCTACCTCGACGGAGATCTCGTTGACTCTCGGAAGAGGGTGAAGAATATACATGTCATTTCTGGCCAGAGACATCTTCGCGGCATCGAGGATATAGAAGTTGCGCAGACGCACGTAATCTTCTTCGTTGAAGAAGCGCTCCCGCTGAACCCGGGTCATGTAGAGCAGATCCAGCCGGCCGATCACGTCTTCGAGCTTGATGTATTCCTCATAGGGAATGTTCTGGTCGTCCAGATATTCAGTGATGTAATCCGGCATCCGCAGCTCCGGCGGGGAGATGAAGACGAAGCGGATATCCTGATAGCGGGCCAGTGCATTGACCAGAGAGTGGACGGTACGGCCGAACTTCAGGTCGCCGCACAGACCGATGGTCAGGGAGGAGAGCCGGCCCTTCAGATTCCGGATGGTGAGCAGATCCGTCAGCGTCTGGGTGGGATGCTGATGGCCGCCGTCACCGGCATTGATGACCGGAATCCGTGAAAACTGCGCTGCGACGGTCGCGGCGCCTTCCTTCGGATGACGGATGGCGGCGATATCGGCAAAGCAGGAGATGGTCCGGATCGTATCCGCGACGCTCTCACCTTTTGCCGCTGAAGAAGATCCTGCGTCAGAGAAGCCCATCGTGCGTCCGCCCAGGTTCAGCATGGCCGTCTCAATGGAGAGTCTTGTGCGGGTGCTGGGCTCATAGAAGAGCGTAGCCAGCTTCTTTCCCTCGCACAGGTGAGCGTACTGCGCCTGATGCTCCCGCATATCATCTGCGAGATCAAACAGCTGTGTCAGCTCGCTGACAGTGAAGTCAAGTGGTGTGATCAGATGCCTCATAGTTCCTCCTTTGGTGCATAATCAAACCGTTTGCGGATTTACTGTACTTCGAAGGCAATGCCTTTTTTCTCCAGGAATTTCATCACTGCTGCATCCCAGGTCCGCTCCGGCTCCTTATCCATGGAAAAGGTGCTGAAATCCGCCGCGGAGTAGAGTGAAAGCTCCTGTCCCTCACCCCGCACCGTCAGCAGCAGTGCCCGCAGACTCGGGACATTTCCGACCAGCTTTGCGGCAGCTTCCGGCGGCAGCATGAGTACAAACTGCATGTGAACGGGCGCACGCCGCCCCTTGATGAGGTCGCGGCAGGTGGAACGGATTTCCTTCCATGAGATGTAGGAGTAGGGACGCCTGTCCGGATCGTCCCAGATCTCCGTGTCATAGAAATCACGGTTCAGGCGGCCGTCGAGCTGCCAGCTCACCGCGGTCCGGATCTGGGCCTCCTCGAGCAGAAAAGAATCAAAGGTATCTGAGGAGAGCAGGGCGGACATGAAAGCCGCGGGCTGTGTCAGTGCCAGAGTGAGCATGAACCTTTCCTCCTGGTGTCAAACTAAAGTAACTCCACGCTGCCGGAAAAGACCAGGAAGGCGATGACCGCGATCTGAATGATCAGAATGGCGGGCATGCCGATCCGGAATTTCCATTTGCGTGTCTTGTGATGAAAAAGAAACATTCCCAGAAGGCTTCCGATGCTTCCTCCGATGATGGAGAAAAGGAACAGAACGGCCTCGGGAATGCGGAACGCACCTTTGCGGGCTTTATGTTTGTCGATTGCCATTGCGAGAATGGCGATCAGGTTGACCAATATGAAATAAGATAGAATGATCGCTGTCGTGCTGGTGCGCAGCTGATGTAATAATTCAGGAACGTTCAAAAAAACACCTCCTGCGATTCCTGTGTCTGCTGTGACAAGTATATCGGAAGAGGTGTTTCTTGTAAATTGTTAAATTGGTTTGGATCCTGTGCTTCTTACTGCTCGCCCAGGCTGTTCATCTTCATGGCGCGGACCTTGCAGGAGAGGCCGAAGAGGTTGATGAAGCCCTCTGCGTCGTGATGATCATACAGATCACCCGTCTTGAAGCTGGCGATGGACTCGTTGTACAGGCTGTACGGAGAGGTGGTGCCGGCCTTGATGATATTGCCCTTGTAGAGCGCCAGCTTCACCTGACCCGTCACGTACTTCTGTGTCGACTCGATGAAGGCCTGCTCCGCCTCGCGAAGAGGAGTGAACCACTTGCCTTCATAAATCAGGCTGGCGAATTTGTGGCCGATTTCATCCTTGAGCTCATAGGTGTCGCGGTCGAGGATCAGCTCCTCAAGCTGCTGATGTGCCTCATAGAGGATAGTTCCGCCGGGGGTCTCGTAAACGCCGCGGCTCTTCATGCCTACCACACGGTTCTCAACGATATCGACAATGCCGATGCCGTTCTCGCCGCCGATCTTGTTGAGTGCCCGGATGATATCGGAGAGCTTCATCTTTTCTCCGTTCAGTGCAACCGGAACGCCCTGTTCGAAATCGATGGTGAGATAGGTCTTCTGATCGGGCGCCTTCTCCGGCGTCACACCCAGAACCAGCAGGTGCTCATAATTGGGCTCTGCGGAAGGATCCTCCAGCTCCAGTCCCTCATGGCTGATGTGCCAGATGTTGCGGTCGCGGCTGTAGCTCGAATCTGCGGAGAAGGGGAGATGAATACCGTGTGCCTTGGCATATTCGATCTCGGATTCCCGGGAATCCAGCGTCCATTTCTCATTGCGCCATGCAGCGATGATCTTCAGATCAGGAGCCAGTGCCTTGATGCCCAGCTCAAAACGGATCTGGTCATTTCCCTTGCCGGTTGCGCCGTGGCAGATGGCGACAGCGCCTTCCTTCCGGGCGATCTCCACCAGCTTCTTGGCGATCAGCGGACGCGCCATGGATGTGCCCAGCAGATATTTGTTCTCATAGACTGCGTGTGCCTGGATGCAGGGAGCGATATACTCATCACAGAATTCATCCGTGACATCCAGAATATACAGCTTATCTGCGCCGCAGTATGCTGCACGCTCTTCCAGTCCATCCAGTTCGGATTCCTGACCGCAGTCAATGCAGACACAGATTACATCATAATTAAAGTTCTCCTTCAGCCACGGAATGATGACCGTGGTATCCAGACCGCCTGAGTATGCGAGTACAACTTTTTCCTTTGCCATTTTATCTGACCTCCGATGAGACCGCCGCGCGGCCGTGTTTTTATCTGACGAGAGACAGTTTACAACGCACAGAGACAGGAATCAAGTGTATATTTTTACATATTCATTCACAGAGAACCTCATAATATGCATAAATATGCACAAATATACAGTAATAATGCATAAATATTAGATTCTGGTTGAAATGATTGCATGTTTGTAATATGATAGTGCTCAAATTTGGAGATTTTCGAATGCTTCCGCAGGTGGTAAAGTATAGGAAGCTTTCGGGCAAAATATGGCGCAGTGCAAGACAGTGAGCCGGCGATGAGCAGATGGGAGAAGGAAAATGAACCTGTGTATGTATTTACCGAACGGACAGTCTGATACAAAGATCAGAGCCGGCATCATCGGCGCCACCGGCTATGCGGGCGCGGAGATTGTGCGACTGCTTGCGGCACATCCGAAAGTGGAGATCGCCTTGATCGGATCACGCTCCAATTCGGGAGAGCAGCTTTCTTCCATATATAAGAATCTTTTCAGAATCGTGGATCTGCCGCTGGTGGATCACGAGGATCCGGAGCCGGAAACCACGGCGGATCTGCCGGTGCGGGAAGCCATTCTGAAGCTGGCAGAGGAGACGGACGTCATCTTTACGGCCACGCCGCAGGGTGCCTGCGCACAGCTGATCAGCGAAGAGCTTCTGAAGAAAACGCGCGTCATTGACCTGTCAGCAGATTTCCGGCTGAATGATGTCTCCGTCTATGACAAGTGGTACGGGATTCAGCACGCTGCGCCGGAGT